>DAIPZW010000159.1:0-4645 GCA_036781965.1 Bacteroidales bacterium | reverse complement strand
AATACATTAATTAATCATAAAAACAAGCCTATCATAATTATTTATATAATATGGAATTAATATTTTAATACTGATGCAAATATAATATAAAGTAAAATACTTTCATTAAAAACAGTAAAATATTCAATATAAATTAACTGTTTAGTTGTATAATTTGATACTACGAATACAACTGTTAACATGCCTATATTGCATTTACAGTTGTATTTATCATTTTCTATTCTAAAAGTCTTATCAATGTGGATGAAATTAACAATATTGCATTGTTAACATATAAGACAAACATATATTGTTTAATAATGATTACAAACAATATGAAGGGCAAAGAAAACAAGATTCTTCAACGTTAAATAAATGTAAAATATCCGTTGGCATAGCCACAAAAAGACCATTCAGCGGGGTAGTTATGATAAAATGCAACGCGCTGTTTGCCCAAATGCAACGTGCTGTTTACCAAATGCAACGTGCTGTTTGCCCAAATGCAACGTGCTGTTTACTCAAATGCAACGTGCTGTTTAAAGCAACACAATATTGCATTTTTTCAGGGTGCAAACCAGGTAAAACAGAACACCTGCGTTGTACAGGCAGAATACCTATGTTCTCTTGGCAGGTTTCACCAACCTGTGTTTTTCTTTGAAAAAGTGCCGGTTTTCTATTGCAAGACACGTTGTGAACGCTAAGTTATAGTATAAAATTCGCTATATTTGTAAACTGTTTTAAAGTACCATTGATTTGCATATCACAGAAAGTATAAATCTATGGGGTAAATCGAAATGAAGGGAAACAATATAAATATGACAACGAAAATTGAAATAAAGAATTTCAAGTCTATCAATCACATTGTACTTGAAGACTGTAAGCGAATAAACCTGTTGATAGGAAAACCGAATGTGGGAAAAAGTAATATTCTGGAAGCTTTAACCTCGTTCGGTTTGCCATATGCGAGATACACAAAAAACAAATCGCTCCAACAATTTATTCGTTGCGAAAATGAATCCGAATTATTCTACAATGGTAACACAAAACAAAACATTGAGATTAAGACGGACTCGGATACCTTTCTGTACAAATCAAATCAAACAAGTTTCGTATCTCAATTAAATGGATTTCTCAACGGAAAGTCGGTTGTAGAATTGACTGGATTAAAAATAAAACAAATCGGTTCTGAAATGCCGAATAAAGATGTAAGAAGTTATTTCTTTCCTACGCCATTTCAGTTTGAAAATACAGGAGTTAAGTTTTTACAACCAACAACAGGTTGTAATTTGTCTTCGGTACTGGATTCTTTAGAAGTTGTTAAAAAAGAAATTTCAAATATTCTTAGTATATATGGACTTAAACTCTCTTTCGACAAAGCCAGTCAGCAAATAAAATTATTGAAAGACGTGTCTGGCGACAGTATTTATCTTGTCCCGTTTAACTCGATTGCAGACACTTTACAGCGAATCATATTTTATAAAACAGCCATAGCAAGCAATGAGAATGCAATTTTGACATTCGAAGAACCGGAGGCGCATGCTTATCCGCCCTATATTTCAAAAATTACAACGGATATTATCTACTCCGAATCGAATCAATTCTTTATTACCACGCATAGCCCTTATGTACTGAATGAGTTTTTGGAAAACAAGAGAGAAGATTTGGCTATTTATCTTGTTGATTTTAAGGATGGAGAAACGAAAGTCAAAGGATTGTCAGAAAAAGAACTTGATAAAGTATTACAGTTTGGAGTGGATTTATTCTTTAACTCGGAAATATTCTTGGATTGATGGAGGGGCTTAGTATTATACCGGAATGCTATATTGATACGTGTTTGACAGAAACAATCACGTTGTGTTTTAATCAGTTCAATCATCAGAAAGGTTGCAACTCTGTGTGCAAAGTGATGCAAGAAAAATTTGGAAATAGTTTTGCGTTGGGTATTATCGATAAGGATAAAAAAGAAGTACCTTATCTGCAAGAATTTGACTTGGTATCCTCAAATGATTCTTTATCTATGTACAAACATAAATCAAAGCATCATTACATCATACAAATTACTCCGGCTGTTGAGCAATTTTTCTTGAAAGTTGCCGAAGAAGCAAGCATAGATTTAGCCTCATATGGATTTTCTTCCGATATGAAAGAACTTACAAAGATTACGAAACAAGTTTCCGACAAGAACGAAGTAGTCTTCAAAACATTCAAGAGATTATTTTGGGATTTGTCGAGCACTCCTGAAATGACCCGATTGGCAAAACTTATTCAATACCTTGGAGAGAACAGATATGAAGTAGAGATTGAAGAATTAGAACGAATTTTTAATAACTGAGAAACTACTATTAATTTGAAGAAAGGGGCGAAAATTTTTCTGATTTCCAAGACGATTTGAGATATAAGGCGTAGATGAAAATGAAAGATCATATAAGAAAAAGATTTCTTGTACTTTTACTTTTACGAATGTGGCAATGAGTCTATTTCTCGTGAACACATGATCGAAATGCCGAAACGAAGGCCTACGTAAATATTGGGACGAGTACAGCTTCCCTTTCCATAAAGAAGGCGCCGGACCGCTTTACCGCAATGCGCCGGCAACAGATTACAATCACAATCAAGATTTGTTTACTGTCGAACTCGTTCGCCGTTGGTATGACTACTGGCGTGAGCGCCCCGGGACAGGTCGTAGAGTGAGTTCGGGAGGAGCGAAAATTATCTTCTCCGATTCGAACACACACTACCGGGGCGAAGAGAATTATCGCCGTAGTGGAGTTACCGACCCAATGCGCATTGAAAAGGATGGCGCCGACATGGTGTTGGTGCAAGTGGAGGTAGTAGATGCCTTGGACGTTGTTCTCCACTTGAATATAGACAGGCCTGTACGCGCCGATCAAATAACCATTCGCCTGAAAGGTAGCACAACAAAAGAAGACGCTTTCGGACAAATTGTAGAGGTAGCCGCGCCTGTTGCTAATGAGCTAGATTTATTCAAGGCTAATGTTTCTATCCATATCCACTCAATTTTATTCTATTGACAACACAAATATATTACATTTTCATTTTACGCACAAAACAAAAAGCTCGAATATTTATTTTGTGGACAATACAATTGTTTACACGGATAAATGTAGAGTGCTGTTCGAGCTTTATTTATGCCACCTAGAAAAAAATGCTTCATCAACATCAACCTCCCAAGCTTTTACTGTATGTATCACTCGTTCATGCGCAGGCGCATTTCGAGCTAAGGTATATCAACCTTCTGTTCTTGATATTTCTTATATGCTTGAATTCCATTTGCTTTAAATACACTATCTGATTCTGTTAAATCAAACAATGCACTTGAGGCAACTGCAATTACTAATTTTCTTTCTATATGATATGCCATATCTATTTTGTTAATAATCCAATATAGCTATTCTACTTTGAATGAGTTGCTTATATTCTTTTTTCATTGGTTCAGTAAGGAAAGACGTATCTATAAAGTCATACCATTGGGGTAATACCTTTCTGAATTTCTCATAGACGTTCTCAATCGCTTTTTCATCTACTTTAAAGGATTTCAAAAGATTATCAAAGTCTGTTCTTTTCAGTTTTCGCTTTTTACCGTTTAAGGTCAATGCCAGTTCTTCGTTATCTTCGGGCATAGCCAATTTTGTAGATAGCAAATCATAGGCAGGAGCAAATGTATATTCTCCTGTTCCCTTATAAAGAGAGAAGTTCTTCAAGTGCATATCTGCATTTCCTGTCAGATAACAAAATAGTAGGACTTCAAAGTAATTAATCAAGTCCAAAACTGGATAAGCTGAATGCTCTACAATTTTTTTCGCTATCTGTTCATGCGAACCTTTGTATTTCTGCTCCGTCAGTTTTTCTGTTAACTGACACATATCTTCCATAGGTATTTTATTGCCTTTGCTGTCTCGGTCTATGCGTTTGGTGATATAAGCCAATGAACCGTCATTGAAACGGATCAAAGAATGAGGTACGGTTTTTATTTTTGCCAACTCCGCCAAATGCATGGTTAAATCTTCGTTTTCAGGCAAATTGGAATAATGCTCGGTTTGTGGTTTTAAAATATATCCGCCCCATAAGCCAACTATTGTGAAACGTTTTTCTCCTCCTTTTTCTTTTTCAAGGTCAAGCGATAATTTAGGTTGTACACCTGTTATCGTTATTTGCGAGCGTACAACTTCCAAAGCTAACGATTCTATATCAACTTTACTGTATGCCAGAACTGGCGGTATAGCCGTTCCGAATATCTTTTTGGAACATTGCGGATGAAAATCAATCTGTCCCTGTTCTAAGGGCTGATAACAATATAAACATCTTTCCATATCCATAACGATTTAAAGAGATTGAACACTTACAGCACCTATACAATCTTTGCAACAGGCAAGTAGCAAAGACATTCTATCTCGGTTATTTATCTTCCAGTCCTTTTCGGCAATAGCCAATAACCACCCTTCGGGAATTAAACCATCAAAGAAAGGGTGTAATACATTACTGATATAGGGTTTATCAGTCAGTGGTAATGTCAGACTTATTGCTTCTGCATCTTTGCTTAGTAGATACGCAGAATTATATTCAAATTTGTAGCCGTTCTCGTCTTCTGTGAGAATACCTGCAAAATTATTGTACATAAAGATATTAGCTTGCTTCATGGCTCTAA
>DAIPZW010000158.1:0-4657 GCA_036781965.1 Bacteroidales bacterium | reverse complement strand
TTTAATGGCGGCACTTATTTCTCTATTAAACAAGGGAAATTAGGCTTCACCGGAAACTTTAATTATTATGATTATAAAAATCCAAAAGGAGAAACCAGCTATTACCGAGAAGATTTATCAACCATAAGTCCTAATCCTTATAAATACCTACATCAACGTGGAACTAATAAAGGCGATGGAAACGGTCTTTATGGAACCGGAGAAATAAGTTACGAGATAGACTCACTAAATCTAATTAACCTAAACTTTAGCCGTTATGGCGGCACATATAATGGAGATATGAGAATGTTTGTCGAACAATTAAACGAAGCTCACCAAAACACTTACAGCTATCAACGAGATGCTGATATGAAATATACTTATGGAAGCACGAGTGTAAATTTGGATTATCAAAGAACATTTTCAAAAGTAAAGGATCGCTTATTAACTATTTCTTATCGCTTCGATCAATCTCCTAATGATATGGATTATTATACACAAATCCTGAATTCGGTAAACTTCGCTGGGAATGACAGTAAACAATTCTCGGATGCAGAAAGCAATGAACATGTTTTTCAAGCAGACTTCACTACTCCTATCGGGAAAAGCCATACCATCGAAGCAGGATTGAAATATACTAAGAGGTTTAGTAAAAGTAATAGTGGACAATCCATTTATAACAACATGAATGTATGGGAAGATATTCAATCCGACAATGATAAATTCAAATATGACCAAGATATCATGGCGGCTTATGCCGGATATAGTTATAAATATGGTAAATGGGGAATAAAATCCGGTTTGCGATTTGAAGGAACTTGGTTAGATGCAAAATTCCCAATAGATCAGACTAATAATTTCGATTCGGATTATACTAATTTAGTACCTTCCGTAACGGCGACCTATATGATTCAACCTACACAAACAATTCGTGCAGGTTATAATATGAGAATCCAACGTCCGGGAATATGGAGATTAAATCCTTATCTAAATACTACTGACTCAACTAATATATCTCAAGGAAATCCTGATTTGGATGCGGTTCGATATAATACATTCAGTTTGAATTATAGCTACTTTCATACAAAAGTCAATCTAAACTTAAACGCCAGCTATTCTTTTACAAACAATTCGATTGAAAGTTATACCGAAAAAAGAGACAATGGCGTACTTTATACTTCCTATTATAATATAGGCAAGAATCGCAGTTTCAACCTTTCGGGATATGTTAATTGGAGAATAACAAATAATTTGAATTTCTACTCAAATCTATCGGGTAGTTATCACAAAATAAAATCAACAGAGGATAATTCAGTAGAAAATGACGGATTCAGTTCTTCTATCTATGGCGGATTGCAATATTCACTGCCTTTAGACTTTACTTTATCGGTCGGAGGTTTTTATATGTCTTCGCCTATTACCCTTCAAGGGGAGAGTTCGGAGTTTTACAACTACAATTTCTCCATTGCGAAAGATTTTCTTAATAAAAAGTTGAATATACGCCTAACGGCAAATAATCCGTTTACGAAACACATTGAATATAAAAGTAAACAATCAACCGTTGATTTCTTAACCGAATCGATTAATAATGTAGATAGACAAGCCTTTGGAATAAGTATTTCCTATCGCTTCGGCGAAATGAAGTCACAAATAAAGAAAGCGAAGAGAGGTATTTCAACAGAAGACTCTGATTCTGATAATCGTCAGGGAGGAACAGGAGGAGGACAGCAAGGTCTTCCACAATAACTTAATAAGATGTTGAAAAATAAACGAACAGGAGGAATTTAATTTCTCCTGTTTTTTTATACCTTTGTTTCCCCTAAAAAAATATATCTATGGCTGTTCAAAGTAATAATTCGAGAAGTAAAACCACACGGGCTAAGAAAGTAAATACACCGACTGAAGAATCAGGGCGCATACAACCTCAAGCAACTGAGCTAGAAGAAGCGGTACTTGGCGCTCTTATGCTAGAGAAAGATGCTTATTCTCTTATTGGAGAAATACTAAAACCTGAAAGCTTTTACAATAAATCTCACGAATTGATATTTGCCGCGATCAATGACTTAGCGATTAAGCAACGTCCTATAGATATGCTTACGGTTATTGAAGAACTTCGAAGAAAAGGAGATTTAGAAGCCACTGGAGGAGCTTCTTATATTACACAATTATCTCAAAAAGTAGTATCAAGTGCTCATATTGAATACCATGCTCGTATTATTGCACAAAAACATTTGGCTCGCGAATTAATTACTTTCTCCTCTCAAGTAGCAGGAAAGGCATTTGATGAAACGATTGATGTAGATGATTTAATGCAAGATGCAGAAAGTCAATTATTTGAAATATCTCGTCAAAACCTAAAGAAAGACGTTACTCATATCAACCCTGTTATCCAAGAAGCAATCGGCTTAATGACCGAAGCAGCTAAGAGAGATGACGGTTTAAGTGGAGTGCCTACCGGTTTTGCAGGTTTAGATAAGATGACATTAGGTTGGCAGAACTCTGACTTGATTATTATTGCCGCTCGTCCTGCTATGGGTAAAACTGCTTTTGTTTTATCTATGGCTAAGAATATGGCAGTTAATCATAAAACCCCCGTAGCAGTTTTTTCTTTGGAGATGTCCAATGTTCAATTGGTAAACCGTTTGATCGTAAACGTTACACAGATACCTGCCGAGAAGATAAAAAGCGGTAAGTTGGCAAGATATGAATGGGAACAGTTAGATACTAAAATAAAAGATCTTTATGATGCTCCTATTTTTGTTGATGATACCCCAAGTTTATCTGTTTTTGAATTGCGTACTAAGGCTCGCCGATTAGTAAAAGAACATAAGATTCAATGTATTATTATTGACTACCTACAACTTATGAATGCCAGCGGATCTAATATAGGTAGCCGCGAGCAGGAAGTAAGTACTATTTCTCGTTCCTTAAAAGGATTGGCAAAGGAACTTAACATTCCGATTATTGCCCTTTCTCAGTTGAATCGTGGTGTAGAGAATCGGATAAATACAAAAGATAATATGGAATCTAAACGTCCTCAGCTTTCAGACCTTCGGGAATCGGGAGCAATCGAACAGGATGCTGATATTGTTTGCTTCATACATAGACCTGAATATTATAAAATCTTTCAGGATTCGCATGGAAATGATCTCCGCGGAAAGGCGGAAATCATTATTGCAAAGCATCGTAACGGAGCTACCGGCGAAGTTATTCTTACCTTTAAGAACGAATACGCCCGTTTCCAGAACCCGGACGAAGATTTAATTAGTGCCGAAATTGATTCTCGGTATAATAGCCAGGCGGAGTTAGTTAACTAACTGCCGCCTTTATTTCTTCTATCGTAACCGGAAGACGTTTCTCATAAACCAAGCGAGAACCTGTTTCAGTAATAACAATATCGTCCTCCAAACGAATACCACCGAAATCATAATAAGATTCCAATTTATCAAAATTGATAAAGTCGGCATTTATCTTTTCCCGTTTCCACTTCTCAATTAACTGCGGAACAAAATAAATACCCGGTTCAACAGTCAATACATAGTTTGGTTTCAGAAGTTTTCCAAAGCGAAGGCTGGCATAACCAAACATAGTGTCTCTTTTAACCTCGTCGTCATAACCGACTAAGGTTTCTCCCAAGTCTTCCATATCATGAACATCCATACCCATAGCATGTCCTAATCCGTGAGGCATGAACAATCCGGGAACTCCTGCATTCAAAGCTTCTTCTGTATCTCCTTTCACTAAACCTAAGTCACGTAATCCTTCGAAGATCACTTTATAAGCATGACGATGAGCCGTTTTATAAATAATTCCGGGCTTAGCCATTTCCATACATTCGTTCAAAGCTTTCAATACTATATTATAGATGTCTTTTTGTTTATCCGTATAATCGCCACCTACAGCAGTTGTACGAGTAAAATCGGAAGCATAATAATTTATATTCTCAGCTCCACCGTCCGTAAGCATCAATCTGCCTTTCTCTAGGATTCCGCTATGATCATGACCATGCAAAATTTGTCCGTTCATAGAAAGAATGGTAGCAAAAGAGAGTCTATTTCCGGCTGAAATAGCAATACCTTCCATCATCCCGGCAATTTTTCTTTCCGCAACCCCTATTTGACACATTTTCATGGCTGTAATATGCATCGCATAGCCTATTTCTCCGGCATTGCGAAGTTCTACTAACTCTTCAGCCGACTTAACCAAACGCATATCGATTACCTTTTTAGTTAAATCAAGCGAAAAGTCTTCTAAAACCTGTCCGATGTTCTTTCCAAGTAATTCGGAAAGCATCATTCGATTGCGATAGCGATAAGGTTTTAGATAATGTATCTTTCCTGTAGATTTCTTCAAGTAATTGCCTAATTGAGCAGGAGGCATAATAGTATTGATTCCTACGGATTCTCCTCTTTCTTTCAAGGATGGTAAATCTCCCATCCAGATAATATCATCCATTGTCAATTCATCTGCTACCAAATATTCTTTATCGTTATCTATATCTAAGACATAAGCTAAATCAGCGGTATCTAAACCTACATAATATAAAAAAGAACTATCCTGACGGAAAGCATAAGGATTGCCCGCATAATTCAATGGAGCATCTCCGTTACCTAATAATAATACTATTCCTGATTTTAGAGATTTCTTTAATTCTTCTCTTCTTTTTACATAAACTTCT
>DAIPZW010000157.1:0-4691 GCA_036781965.1 Bacteroidales bacterium | reverse complement strand
TAAGCGCAAAACGGACTCAAGCGCGCGCTTCCATTTAGGGCGAGATTTCCATTCTTCATAATCAATTTCAACACATCGTTCCATGTCTTTAAAGAATATTTCTCTATTTCTTTTTGCTACATCCGGGTCATATATATAGGTATTGACTTCAAAGTTAGATTCAAAACTACGAAAATCAAAATTAGCCGAACCTATCACTGAAGTCATATCGTCCGAAACAATGGTCTTTGCATGAACAAAACAATCATTCATCTCATAAATACGGACTCCACTCTTAAGCAATTCTTCATAATAAGATTGAGCAGCCGGATCTACATAAGGAGAATCCGAACAACGAGAAACCATCAATCGAATATCGACACCACTAAGCGCGGCACTTTCTAAGGCTTGAAAAAGGGAATCCGTCGGGAGGAAATAAGGCGTTTGTATATATACATAGTCATTAGCTGTAGCTATAATATGAATAGTTGCTTGACAAATAACTCTATAGAAGTTATCCGGTCCGTCATTTACTATCTGCATCAAGCTTGAATTAAATACGGGTTGAACAGGAAAATAGCTCGTTGGGGCGTCTAATCTGTCTTTCCCCGAAGAGTGCCAATCAATAAGAAAGCCGGCTTGCAAACCCAACACCCCTTGCCCTTTTATGCGGAGATGCGTGTCGCGCCATTTCGGATTTGTTGAATAATCATTTGAGATATTCATTCCTCCTGTATAGGCTATCAGGCCGTCAATGATTACTACTTTGCGATGATTGCGATAGTTTACTTTGCTATGAAAGGTGGGCAATTTTACTTTCATAAAAGAAGTCACTTCTGCTCCGACTTTAGTCATTTCCTTGTAAAAGCGATCAGGCACCCTCCAATTGGCGACATCATCGTAAAGGAAGCGCACTTCGACTCCCTCTTTCGCCTTTTTTATCAACATGTCTCTTACTTGCTTTCCGGTTTCATCATGATGAAAGATGAAATATTCCATGTGGATATGATGTTTGGCGTTTTCTAAATCGTCCAACAAGGCAGAGAATTTTCTCTCTCCGGTAGTAATCACTTCGACATCGCTACCTTGCAACAAAGGAGAATAATTGCTTTTGCCGAGCAGCTTGATGAGCCTGACATCTCCTTGACTCAAGTCCATTCTGACGTCCGGCAGCAAATCCTTAAAGCTAAGTTCTTTTATCATTTGATAATACTTAGAAGACATTTTTTTCATCTTCCGGGTATCTTGTCCGAAGAAATAATAAAAGATTAAGCCAACAACGGGAAGGAATATAAGCAGTAACAGCCAAGAAATCGAACGAATGGGGTTACGGTTCTCGGAAATGACAATAAATATTGTCCCTGCGACAAGGACTATATATATAAGGTATAATATATAATAAAGTAGCATTCAAAGGCGATTTAGTATATATATCATGAGGAACAAAGAAATCTTGTTTTAGAAATCTATTGATTTAAGCAAAAATGTTACATATTCAAAATCAGACAGTTGTGTGTTTCAAAAAATTTCACGCCTTGAAACAAAATGTTTCACTTGATGAAACAAAGTGTTTCCTCTGAGGATACAAAGTGTTTCTTCTGATGAAACAAAGTGTTTCACGCCTTGAAACAAAATGAAACTCTATTCTTTTTTCTTCTCGTCATCAACAAAGAAGACTTTATAACCTAATTTCTCAAGGGCTTCTTTAAGTGCTTCGGGAGTAGTTTTAGTTGGATTATACTCGATCGTGACTTTCTTTTCCGCCAAGTTCACTTTCAAATCGGTCACTCCCTTCTCGTGAGGAATGTTTTTCTCTATTTTAGCTTTACATTTTTCACAAGACATGGAAACGAAAAAAGTGACGGTTTCTTTGTCTTTCTTCTTTCCTTGAGCTTGAAGAGAGGGAGCAGCGACACCCATACAAAGTATCAAAAGCAATAAATAATGAAGTGTTTTCATAACGTCTTAATTTAACTATTTACTAATATTATATCTTATTCCTATATAAAACTTACGTTCCATGGTCGGACCCCAAACCAAGGTGGTATCAAAATCAGGACCGTAAGGATCATTCGAACCTACAATCGGGTTCTTTTGCTTAAAGTTAGTCAGGTTCTCACTCCCGATATAGACACCAAAGTTACGGAAATTTCTGGTAATCTGGGCAAGTAATATAGTATAAGGTTTAAACTTCCGATCCCAAAGCGGATTTGTTTCATCCGGAAGGGGCATTCTTCCTTTGCCATTAAACTGAGCGGTGAAGTCAAATTGCCATTTGCGGAATTTGGTTTCATAAGAAACGGTTGCCATTGCCTTATACTTACTCATCAGGGGTTTATCTCGAACCACTCCGTTATAATTCGTTTTTGTATCCATCCAACGGTAAGCTCCCATCAAAGTTAAACCCGTAATGGGCGAATAGCTTGCTTCTCCTTGAACCACCAAAGCGTCTGAACGCCCTTTTAAGTTATAAAAATGAACTTCATGCGCATTTTGATCCAAATCAACCACTGCTTGATTCTGAAATTTGGTATAATAAACTTCGCCCGTCAATGATAATTCTCTTCGTCCTATCGGAATATAAAAAGCCATACTTCCCCCAAAATTCCAAGCCTCTTCTTGTTCTATCTTAGAATCAAAGAAAAGTATCCGACTGCTTGCCAACAGGTATTGATTTTCCGGCAATACGAAAGGAGTACGATAGCCTTTACCTGCCGAAAGACGAATATTAGCAAAATCTGCCGGAGTATATTTAAGATGCAATCTGGGGGTTATGAAAAAATCATATACATTGCTATAATCAGCACGCACTCCCGCCAGAAGAGAGAAGCTTTCTTGTGGAGTAAACGTATATTCAGCATAAACACCTGTGGTCGTTTCCTTATTATCTTGTACCCCTGAATACAATCGTCCTATATTTCCCGAAGGTTTATAATTGTCATAATTCAAGCTTAATCCCGTACTGAGTTTATGTTTGTCCGTAAAAGAGGCTTCATACATCAATGAAGCATAAACATTTGTTTGGGCTATATCATAGTGCTTATCCGCATAATAAGATTCTTGATCGTGATAAGTCCCCGACAACATCAAAGCCAAGCTTTTTCCCGTTTCTTGATCAAAGATATATCCGTTTTTAGTAAAGACCTCTCCCCTATTGACCCTCACTCCTATTCTATAAGGATCTTCTATTTGGCTTTCGTGAACAGTCGAAGAGGTTTGTCCGCTGGTTCTTTTGTCATATATATACTTAACGCCCGACTGAGAAATAAACTCAGGTATTTGATAGTGCCAACGGTTCATTATATTGAATTGATTCCGTTTAGGCATATCCAAAAAAGAATCATGGTTAGAATCATGTCGCTCGTTTTCAAAAGAATAATGCAACAAAAGTCCTGTATATAATTTATCATTGAGCCCGATTGCACCATCTAAGTTTGCTTCGTAACGACCGGCATCGCTTGCAAACAAATTCACGGACAAAGGATCGGCTTGATGTGGCTTTTTATATTCTGCATTTATTTGCCCTGTGATAGATTCATAACCGTTCTTAACCGAAGCCGAACCTTTCGACACTTGAATAGACTGCATCCAAGGGCCGGGAATATAATCCATTCCGTAAGCGGATGACACTCCGCGAAAGTTAGGATAGTTCTCTGTCAGCATTTGCACATATCTTCCGGCTAAGCCCAACAATTGAATTTGCTTTGACCCTGTAACTGCATCGCTATAAGAAACATCCACCGACGGATTAGTCTCAAAACTTTCCGCCAAACTACAACAAGCAGCACGACTTAACTCTCTGGTCGAAATATTATCCTTGTTAAAAAGACTATTCCTATCTTTTGCCGTTCCGGGTATAAAACCAATCACTTCAATTGCATCCAATTCCAGATTACTTTGCATGACTATAGTAAGCTCCTCGTCAAGATTAGTTATTTCTTGACAATTGGTATTGTAGCCGATATATTCAACACAAAGAGTGGATATTCCTTCAGACGAAAGTTGGATTTCAAAAGAACCTGCATCGTCCGTCATCACAGCATGCTGGCTTCCTTCCCAATAAACAAAAGCAAAAGAAACAGGCGCACCGGAAACGTCCTTCACAGTTCCCCTTACCTTATCTCCTGCCAACACAGAAAGAAAAAACAATAGATTACATAAAATAATGACAACTATCTTTTTACTCATGACCGATTTTTCTTTACTTTAATTATTCGACCGCAAAGATAATGTTTATTTAGAAACATTCTACATATATTCTCTTATTTTATATTGTATTATTCACAGAAAATTTATTTTAACTCCTGTCTGACTTTGCGTTTTCAATCATCAGACTATTTAAAATCGGACTTGGGAGGGGGATAGAAAGCTTGCTTTTATCTCGAATGTAGGCAGAGAGGTGGCTGTTACGCAACAAAATTATTTCTTCTTCTCTTTTCTCTTCTTTTTTATTTTTTCCATATATTCCTTCCAGTCCGACTCGTTGCACCAAAACCATTTTTCACGCAATATCCAGCTATAATCAGGTAATGGTTTTTCAGAAATTAGAATAAAAACAGATGAATAGGCTGGTATTTTTTTCAAATAATAGTTTTCTCTATAAAACACCCTTTCACTTTCAGCTGCAGAAAGTTCAATACGATTAATTGACTGTTGTGATTCTATTCGGCATTTATTATCCAATCAGTTCAAAATCATGCCTTTCAAACTCG
>DAIPZW010000156.1:0-4697 GCA_036781965.1 Bacteroidales bacterium | reverse complement strand
CTCTAATTCGAGCCGCAAAGGTAGGATAAATATTTAAGAATAGGAAGCGAAATAGTAAAAAAAGTTCATTCAAAACTCAAATAAGGAAGGAGACGAGTCCAGTCATCTTCAGTAAATTCTTCCAAAAGCACCAAATTTTCTATATTTTCCACACGTCCGGTCTTTTTACGTACTTCAATAATTGCTTTTGCCTGATAGAAATTAATATAAGGATGGGACTTTAATCTATCCAATGAGGCTGTATTGACAGAAAGCTTGCGAAGAGAATCAGTCGATACATATAAATAAGGAGTGATCTTCTCGTAAAGTTCTTCATACATATTATATACTTCTTGCAATTGCTCTAAGCGATGAAACCCTCCTAAGGCATTTCGATAACCAACTATGCGTTTGGCATAAGAAGAACCTATGCCCGGAATCTTTTTTAATTGAGTTGTGTCCGAAGCATTCAATTCTATTTGTGTACCTTCAGGGTACTTTTCCGTTTTAGGATATTGATAAGTAGGAGAGGGGTTATCTTCCTTTTTCTCTTGATGATAATAAGTTCTTGTTTCGGGTTGTCTGGGAGGAGAATAAGTTTTCCGTTCTTGTTTTACTTGTTCATTCTGACTGTAAATGGGATAAACGTCAGTTGTGTTATTCTCTTTCGGGCTATTCATTATTATAATAGTATCCCGAATGGGTTGATTGCTTATTATATCCGGAACTTCCCTAGGGGTAAATAAATATTTTCCGATAAAGATACCGGCAATTAAGACTATCAATAATACAAAGCCACGTCTTTCTCTTTGGGAGAAATAAAAAAAATCTTTCCAATGCATAAGGGTTTGGTTTCAGTTAAAAATATATTTAAGATTCAATATCTAAGATTTAAGATTGCGCTATTCGTGTAAATAATTTGAAATCTTAATTCTTGAATTTGAAATCAAGTTATTATTCTCCCATCCTTCATGTGAATAATTCGATCACAGAGTTGGGCTAATTCTTCGTCATGAGTAACAATAATAAAGGTTTGATTAAACTCTTTGCGTAAATCAAAGAAAAGTTGATGAAGCTCTTCTTTATTCTTACTATCCAAACTACCGGAAGGTTCATCGGCAAAGATAATTCCCGGATTATTAATTAAGGCCCGGGCAACTGCTACCCGTTGTTTTTCTCCTCCTGAAAGAGCATCGGGTTTATGTTCTATTCGATCGGATAAGCCTAAGTAATCTAAGATTTGTTTGGCTTCTTTTTCTGCATCGGATTGTTTGCTTCCGCCAATAAGTGCAGGAATCATTACATTTTCCATAGCCGTAAACTCCGGCAAGAGTTGATGGAATTGAAACACGAAGCCGATATTCTTATTCCTAAATGTAGCCTGTTCTTTATCTTTTAGTTTGGTAATTGGTTGGTCTTTATAAAATACCTCTCCCGAGTCAGGTCTATCTAAAGTTCCTAATATCTGTAAGAGAGTTGTCTTGCCGGCGCCGCTAGGTCCGACTATACTAACGATTTCTCCTTCTGAGATATTCAAGTCAATGCCTTTTAAGACTTGCAAGTCGCCAAAGCTTTTAGTTATGTTTGTACAGCTAATCATATTATCTATTATTGTTCATTACGAATATCACTTCCCCAATATAATTTACGGCGAAGTGTTTCGTAAAAGCTTTGATTGTTCCTTTTTATAATGCGGATAGGAAAGTCCGCTTTCTCGATATTAAATTCCGAACCCGAATGAAGTACTTCCGAACGGCCATCCAAAGAAACTAAGAAATTCCTATTTCTGGATTTAACTTTGAAAGTTAATTTAGAAGTCTCCGGTATTACCAAAGGGCGCATATTTAATGAATGAGAAGCCACCGGACTAAGGACAAAATTATTTGATTGCGGAAAGATGATCGGTCCGTTTACACTTAAATTATAAGCAGTTGAACCGGTTGGAGTAGCAATTAATAATCCGTCAGCTAAATAATCGGCTAAGAAATCTCCATCTAAGAATGTTTGTATGTTTATCATGGACGAGGAGTCTCTTTTCAAGATGGCTACTTCGTTCAAAGCATAAGAACAACCGCTTAGAGTGTCTTTCTCAAACTTCAAAACCGAACGTTCCTCTATTCTATATTCTCCGCGAGTGAGTTCTTGTATGGTTTCCTCTATCTCATCAATATTTATATCAGCCAAAAAACCCAATCGTCCGGTGTTTATTCCTAAAATAGGGATCAATTGATTGTTTACCCAGCAGGCTGCTCGAAGAAAAGTGCCATCGCCGCCTAAACTAATGACCATATCCAATGGAAAAGGCTCATGAGTCAGTAGCCCCATTACTTTAGGAGCAGGAGAAAATTGTTTAGATAAGTAATTATAAAAATGTTTTTCTACCCAAATCTCAGCTTCCGTACGACTTAATGCCTCAAAAAGAGTTTTGAAGATCTGTTGTTTTCCTGTTTGATAGGTATTTCCGAATATTCCTACTTTCATAATTGCGGTTATACTTATTGTCTACGCTTATTATAGATAAAGTTCTAAAAATATTGAAATAGTTTTACTAAATCTCGGTTTATTATTGAATTATTTACAAAAGATTTTCTGATATAAATAGAAAAAGTTACTTTTGTGTTTTCTTATTATTTCGATTGTAAGAAATACAACGCAAAAATAGTTATTTATATTGGTAAAGCTATCACAAAAACTAAATTATTACTATGAGTCTATTACTTAACATTCAAGACCAAGCACTTGTAACTCCTCCCATAGAGGAGGCAAAAATGAATTTATTGGATATGGCAATCAATGGCGGTTGGATTATGATTCCTATCGTATTGTTGCTTTTTATTTCTTTAGGTGTTTTTATCGAACGCTTGTTGGTTATTAACAAAGCTGCCAAGAAAGACGATAATTTTATGAAACGCATCAAAGATTATATCCACGAAGGAAAAATAGAATCAGCAATTAACTTGTGCAAACAAACGAAGACTCCTTATTCAAGAATGATAGAGAAAGGAATTTCTCGTTTAGGTCGTCCAATGAATGATATACAAGTAGCGGTTGAAAATGTAGGAACCATAGAAGTTGCTCAGTTGGAAAAAAGATTTCCTTGGATTGCAACTACAGCTGCGGCTGCTCCGATGATTGGTTTCTTGGGAACAGTAACCGGAATGATACAAGCATTCTTTGCTATGGCAAATGCAGACTCGGATGTAAGTATTTCATTGCTTTCCGGCGGTATCTATCAAGCTTTAGTTACTACCGTTGCCGGTTTGATTGTCGGAATCATTGCCTTGTTGTGTTATAATTACTTAGTATCTCGCGTAAATGGAGTAGTGGCTGATATGGAAAACCATTCTATGGAGTTTATGGATTTATTAAATGAACCAAGCCAACATTAATATGTCAATCAAACGAAGAACAAAAATAAATGCGGACTTCAGTATGGCTTCCATGACGGACGTAATCTTCCTTTTGCTTATTTTTTTCATGATTACCTCTACTCTAGTAGTTCCAAATGCTATAAAAGTCTCTCTTCCGCAAAGCGCTCAGCAGACGAATGCTAAGCCTTTGACTAGGGTTACGATAGATGCAGATTTGAACTATTATGTAGGAATAGGAACTAATACTGATGCAAAAATAGAATTTGACGAACTGGCTCCTTTCTTAATGCAAGCAATCGATCAAGATCCGGAAATGTACGTAGCTTTATATGCTGACGAGTCTCTTCCTTATAGAGAAATAGTTAAAGTATTGGATATTGCCAATCAGCACCAGTTTAAGATGATTTTGGTAACTAGACCTCAATGAAACGAATCGAAAAAGAAGAAATAATAGGCTTCTCAACTTCCCTTGTCATCTTATTGATATTGGGCTTTTTATTGTGGCTTGTTTATCTTCGTGCCGAAATAAAACCTGAATCGCAAGAAGTTCTTCTTTATTCCGGTGGTGTCGAGTTGAATCAAGGCGAATTGGATTGGGAAGGCGGAAACTTTACTCCGACCACTCCTTCTGAAGCATCAGATATTCCTCCTGTTATAACAGATAACAGCGAACCTACTCCGGTTATGGATTTTGTGCGCATACGTGTTGAAGCGGAACAACGCCGCGAACAAGAACGATTGGAAAGAGAACGCCGCGAAGCAGAACGTCAAGCGAATGAAATCAATGCTTTAGCTTCTAATGCCTTTGCGCAAGGGAATCAAGGAAGCGGGCAAGCAGGAGCAGGAACTTCTTCCTTTGGAGGAGGCGGAGAAGCAGCAGGATCAGGCGGATCCGGTGGTTCTTTTGACTTAGGCGGACGAGGATTGCATGGAAACATGGGAGGACGACTTCCTTTCCCCGCTTATAACGTTCAGGAAGAAGGAATCATCGTGGTGGAAGTAACTGTCAATCCAGAAGGTCAAGTAATCAAAGCCAATGTTCGCCCTCGTGGAACCAATATTTCCAATGAAAGAATGAGAACTGCTGCCGTCGAAGCCGCACGCAAAGCCCGATTCGCAGTAATTAATCAGCCGGACAACCAAACAGGAACAATCTCTTATCGATATAAATTGAATTAATTTTATTGCGTTTGCACTAAAATTAAGGAGAAAGGAACAAGGAGAAGGAAGAAAGAACATCTTTCTCCTCTTTTTTTGCTTTTTGACTTCTGTAAACTGTCTCTATTTTAATGCATTAGATACATCCGGAAAAATAAAGCTTATTAAAAAAATATTCCCTTTGTTTTT
>DAIPZW010000155.1:0-4700 GCA_036781965.1 Bacteroidales bacterium | reverse complement strand
GGGTTGAATTTTCAATGCCTTCTCTGTGGCTTCGATTCCATTCATTATGGGCATTTTTATATCCATGAAAACAATGTCGGGCTGTAATGTAGTTAAGAGTTCCAAAAACCTTTTTCCGTTTTTAGCATTTCCAATTACTTTTACATTCTCCATTTGGTTCAATAAAGCAGTTAAACCTGTCGTGAAAATAGGATGATCATCTACTACAATAACTTTATATATTTCCATCTCAATTCAATAATTTAGTTAAATAGAAATCAAATCCTTTTGAAGGGCTTGTTTTTATTTGATATTCAGCACCGATGGATACTGCCCGCGAAGTAATATTTTGTAATCCCATAGTTCCTTCTTTGTTCTGTGCAGATTTATAGTTGAATCCGATTCCGTCGTCTATGTAATGAATAAACATTTTGTCTTTCTTGATTCCTATCTTTATAGTTACGTTTTCTGCCTCAGCATGTTTTAAGGTATTGTTCAATAATTCGGAGATAATTCTGAAATAGGCTATTTCCTCATTTTCTTCAAAGCGATCAATTCTCTCATCAACCTCGAAATCTATTTTAATAGTATTCGTGTTATTTACTTTATTGAAATAAGAATAGAGAGAGTCTATCAAACCGAAACTTGTTAGCACATTAGGTATCAATCCGTTTGATACTTCTTTGGTGGTAGTGATTGCATCGTTCAAAAGAGAGTTCAGAGTTACGAAGTTATTGCTTACTTCTTCATCATAGTTCTTTTTCCCTAACAGTGTGTCTATTATATCGGTATAAATACGCATGGTAGAAAGTATTGCACCTAGACTGTCGTGCAATTCTTCGGCGAAGCGGCTTCTTTCTCGCTCTTCTGTTTTGATTGTAGCACTCAGAATTTCTTTTTCCCGCGTTTTGTTCAATCGATTCTTGTAAATAAAGAAAAAGATACTCACTAATAAAATCAATACCAAGAGGATTACAATCAAGAAAATCTGAATTTGTCGCCCTTTTTCTATTTCTAATTTTTGCAAAGCGTTCTCTTTGGCAGTTTGTTCTGTTTCGTATTTAACTTGAGACTCAATAAGTTTACGTTGCTTCTCTTCCGAGAACACAAGATCTTTTACCTCGTTATACTTATTAAAATATTCAATGTTTCTATCTAGATTTCCTAAGGCGGCATAGTAGAAAGCTGCATTTCTATAAGCGAACATTAACAAATCATCGCTTTTCAATTCATCTAACTCCTTTAAAGTAATATCTAAATAGGTTTTTGCTGTCTCATAATTATGTTGTAATATATAAGTCTCAGTAATACTGCATAATATATATAAATGTAACCATGATTTTTGATTGTCTTTTTCTACATAATCCAAAGCTTCTAAATAAGATTTGAGGGATTTGTCATATTCTTTTTGATTCTTGTACAGAAGTCCTATATTATGATGAACAGTTGCCAGATTATAATAATCTTCTTTATCTTGTTCCAAAAGAATTGCCAGGACTTCCCGGAAACAAGAATCAGCTTTTGCATAATTTCCCATATAAGTATAAGCCGTTCCCATATTTCCTATTGTGCCTGTTCCAATGTTTTTTCTGTTTAATTTTTTCTTTATTTCTAATGATTTCTCATAATATTCAATGGCTTTGGAATATTCGGCAGAACCAAGAAAAACATTTCCGATAGCATTCAAAGAAAAAGCAATATCTTCTTCATTACAATTATTTTCCTGCAAAGAAAAGGCTTTATAGAAGTAATCTAAGGCGATATTATATTCCATTAGATAATAATAAACGACTCCGTAGTGCGATTCTAATTGTGCATACAAACAGATATTAGTCGAATCTATTTGAAAAGTCTTTTGAGTTTCATCCAAAAGCTCAATACTTTCTAAAGGATTGATCAAAGCATGACGTATAGCCAGATCAAATAAATTATTGATCTTTTCTTCGCCTTCTTTATCGCTTTCAAGAATAGATGTCTTCTGAGTTTCAAGCAAATTGTCTTCTGCTTGAAGACAGAAGCTTAAGGAAAGCAAGATAATTCCTAATAATGTAACTTTTTTGTAGTTCATAATGCAATTAGAGTTGATAAAGTTACACATTTTCCACCATACGCAGCAAGGTTTTCTCTTCTTTTTCCCAAGTAAGTTCTTCGTTGGCTAAGGCAAAGCCGGCTTCATTTTTCTCTTTATTGGATAATTCAATTATTTTATCAGCTAAAAACTGAGGTTCATAGTTATCAACCAAAATTCCTAAGTCGTAATGCGAAACAATTCTGCGCACTTCGGGGAAATCAGTAGCCAAAACCGGAATCTCTCTCCTTATATAATCAAAAATACGGTTGGGTAGGGAATAGTAATAGTTTAATCCTTGATTCTTTAATAGGTTTACTCCTATATCTGCCAAGTCTGTATAGGCAGGAAGTTCTTCAAAAGGAATCTTTCCCATGAATATTACTTTGTCTGAAAGGTTTTGTGCTTGTACTTTCTCTTTCAAACTTTCCAATAGATCGCCATCTCCAATCACATAAAAAACAAAATCATCCAAGTAAGGCATAGTGTCAATGATCCATTCGATACCTCGACCGACATTCACGGCGCCTTGATAGAGAATCACTTTCTTATCGCCTTTTTGTATGGGCGCTGGGTTTGTTTGTTTCTTATCCGCAAAAGGAATATTACGGATTACTTGCATGGACATATTATACCGTTCATTATATATATCGGCGATGGATTGACAAACAGTATAAGAGTTTTTTAGTTTGGGAAATATCCAATCTTCTATCTTCGTCCATACTTTCTTCACAAAAGGACGGTTTACGACTTCGGGAACTTCGGGAAACATCTCATGCGCATCGAAAATGATCTTCTTTTTTCTTATTCGGGAAACCAAATAATTGGCAGCAAGGCTATCTGTATCGTTGGAAAGTAATATGTCTGTTTTTGTAAATAATAAATAAAAGAAAAGACGAATGTTATATTCCGCATAAAACAAAAAAGATTTGCGAAAAAGCAAGCGCATACGGTGAGTTTTGTAAGCCCTATTTATCGGCTTACTATCCGGAAGAATCCGCCCTACGAGGTTTATTTCGTAGCCTTCTTTGGTCAAAGATTGACAGACTTTATGTACACGCTGGTCGGTAACCAGATCATTCGTTACCGATACTGTTACTTTCATGCTTTCTTTTCTCTTGTTTTTGAGTTACTCGGTCATATATAAGTAATGCAATGGCTGAAACTAAACCCACTATAACAAAAACATACCATAAATAGTGTGCATTGGAAGTTGCTTCGGCATATTGTTCTACTGTTCCTGTAAACTTGTCGGGATCGGGGCAGAATTTTTCCAATAAAGCTCCTCCTAAGGCAAATCCGATGATTGAAGAGAAAAAAGAATGCAACTGACTAAAGCCTAAGTACAGACCTTCTTCTCCTTTGGGCGATTGTAATGAAAAATATTCTAAGAATCGCGGACTAATAAAACATTCAGCGATGGCTTGAAAAACGATTCCTACAATCATCATAAAGGCTACGGGGTGCATTCCGAGTATATAATCCGAATCAATAAGGTTTCCCGAAGCCATCAGAAGTGCAGAAAAAGGAATAATAAACATACCAATAATCATGGAAGTTATGGCTCTTTTCTTGCGCATTAAGGAAGTAATAAAATTCACACAGATAACCACTATAAACGGATTGACATTGGCGTACCAACCCGGAGATGCATCCGTTCCTACCATGCGTAATACATATTTGGGCATAGATGCATATAATTGTTGTTGAACAATCCAAAAGCCGGATACGATAAGAATCAAAGCCATCAGTCGTCCGTTTGAACATACGCGGATTAAGCCTTCCCATATATCTCCAAAACTTTTTCCTTTGCCTTGTTCCTGATTGGATCTAT
The DNA here is from genome assembly GCA_036781965.1 of Bacteroidales bacterium. Classification (GTDB taxonomy): domain Bacteria; phylum Bacteroidota; class Bacteroidia; order Bacteroidales; family Azobacteroidaceae; genus Azobacteroides. Next base: position 819 of record DAIPZW010000155.1, on the reverse strand, counting down.
AAAGAAAAATAACAATAATCAAGGCAACGACACACATAATACCTGCGAAATACTGAGTATAAATAAGTCCGCTGTCGCCAAGTGCTTTGCGCAAGGGATCAACTACCGTTTTACCGGTAAAGGAACCGATGTTTACCATCATATAAAAGATGGCGTAGCCGCGAGCTCGGTTTTGTGTAGTGGTCTCTCTGGCTACCGTTCCTGAGATAACGGCTTTGATAAAAGCTCCTCCCAATACAATAAAAAACAAGGCAGGAATAAAACTCCAACGAACGGAACTGTCTTCCAATCCCATAAACACCGTTTTGCTTTCATTGCCAAAACCGTATTGCACAAGCCCTGTACTTTCCAATAGAGTAGGGAGTATTCCCAAAGAAGTATAGCCGATCGCCAAGGAAGCAAAGGCAAATATGATGGCACTCCGAAAACCTATTTTATCGGCAAATGCGCCGGTAAACATAGGAAGGAAGTAAAGCAAAGCCGAGAATATACCGGCAATCAAGCCCGCTTGGAAGTCTCCGAATCCCCAAACATTGGATAGGTATAAGGTTAAAACGATGAAGAAGGCATAGTATGCCAAACGTTCGAATAGTTCTACGGTATTGGCTACCCAAAATGCTTTTGAAAATCCTTTTAATCCTTTAGTCGTTGTCGTATTTTCTGTCGTGTTTTCCATTTAATAGAGTTAATAGATGGTTAGTAAGATTATTTTTGCAGGTCAAAGGTAAGAATAATTTGAGATTTAATATTCAATATTCAAAATTTACCTAAAATCCGCAACAAATTAATTTGGATAACTACAGTGCATGTTGAGAGGCG
>DAIPZW010000154.1:0-4711 GCA_036781965.1 Bacteroidales bacterium | reverse complement strand
GAGTCGGTAGTTCAAAGAACGGACGCGAATCGCACAGTAAACGATTAGGCGTTAAAATTTTTGGAGGAGAGTTTTGCCAAGCAGGAAATATCATTATCCGCCAACGTGGAACTCAACATCATCCGGGTGAAAACGTAGGAATGGGAAAAGACCATACTTTATTTGCTTTGGTTGACGGAACAGTTGTTTTCAGAAGAAGAAAAAATGACCGTTCATACGTATCTATTATACCTAATGCAGAAGCATAATTGATCTTTTTGCAAAAGAATTTATAAAAAAAAGAGTGTATCAATGGATACACTCTTTTTTGTATTTCTAATTTCTAAAAATGCTTAGTTCATAGGAACAGGAGTTCCATTTTTATACATCCATTTGAATTGAGCTTCATCAACGATTTGTTGTTGCTCTTTTTGATATTTTCTGAATTGTTCAGTAGACATTACTTTTTTGTATTCTCCGTCACGCCATTTGTAAACTTTACGAGCTTCTGTGTTGTTAGCTGCTGCTTCAAGTTTATTTTCAGTTTCCAAATCGATTGATTTGATTTGATTGATTTGATCTTCAGAAAGATTCAAACGAGATTTAATTACTTCGAGTTTATCTTTTACGATAGGATCGTATTTATAAACATCACTTCTGTCTTGCGCCATAACTCCTGATATGGAGAAGGCTAAAATTCCTACAAGGGTAAGAATGCTTTTTCTTAAAATTGATTGTTTCATGATCAACGTATTTTTATTGTTAATTAAATTATTTCAACGTGCAAATACCGAGCAAAGATAAATAGTTTTCTTTAATAGGTATGAAATATCATAAAAAAAATACTTTTTGTCTATTTTTTCTTCAAAAAAAAAATTAAATATTCACTTTTCTGTTACTTTTCTACTCGAATACGAGCATCAACAGCAATAATTCCCCGATCAGTTGCTAATAAAGGATTTATATCTAATTCTTTAATTTCAACTGCATGCCGCAAGAGGGCTGATAAGCGAACGATAATTCCTGCAAATTCTTTTTCGTCAATTCCTTTTTGTCCACGTACACCTTCAAATAATTTATATCCGCGTAATGAGCGAATCATATTTAATGCTTCATTTTCTGATAATGGAGCTAAACCGGATGATATGTCTTTGAATACTTCCACGAAGATACCTCCTAATCCACATAATACGATGTGTCCGAATTTAGGTTCGTATTTTGCTCCGGCAAATAATTCAGTACCTCCGCTAAGCATAGGTTGTATCATAATTGCCGTAGTATCCTTTATTTTCATCATTCGGTTAAATTCGGCTTCTAGTTGTTCGTCGGATTTAATATTCAAAACCACTCCGCCAACATCCGATTTATGTACAGGACCAACTACTTTAGCTACTACGGGATATTTAACTTCGTTGGAGAATGCTTTGATATCTTCCCATTTGTCCGAAACCAATTCTCCTACCAAAGGAAGATTCGCTGCTTTAAATAGTTGTTGAATATAGCTTGAAGCAATATAACCATTTTCTGGAATGCTTTCAATAATATTTCTGATGGCTTTAACATCAACTCCTTCTACTTCTGTAATTTCTTTTTCAGGAGCAGGAGTATTCATAACCAAGCTAAGTGCACGTGCTAAAGTCACTTCGTCACTAAAGAATACGTGCCCTTTGTTTACAAACATTTCTACTTCCTCGGCTGCCGTAGTTATAGATGGAAGGATAGGGAAAATAGGTTTGTTGCAACTCTTCATTTTTTCATCTAATACTTCGTAAGCGTCGAAAATTCTCCTCAAACCGGGAGTTCCAAAGATAATAGCAATTCCATCTATGTTTTCAAATTTTTTATCACAGTATTCAATAGCCAAGCCAAATTGTTCGGCTGAACCGGCTGCTATTATATCTATTGGATTGGTAGTTGCAGCTCCGGGTAATAATTGATTTTTTAAGTCTTCTGCATAAGGAGAATCAGCCAAAGAAGGAACACTCAAGCCTACTTTCTCTAAAGCATCTGTTAAAATAACAGCAGGACCTCCGGCATGCGTAACAATTCCAATATTCTTCCCTTTTAATTCTTTCAAAGAAAAGACAGAACAAACAGCGGCTAAGTCTTCTCTGCTATAACAACGTACTATTCCTGCTTTTTTGAATAATGTATCAACAGCTACATCTGAGTTAGCCATTGCTCCGGTATGAGAAGATGCTGCACGGCTACCTGCATCTGAGGCTCCGGACTTCAAAGCAGCGATATGACATCCTTTTCTTATTAAAGATTGAGTATGTTTTAATAGCTTATCTGGATTCTTTATATCTTCCATATAAAGCAACTTGATTTTAGAATCTTTTTCCGGATCGAAATTAACATCCATCCATTCCAAAATGTCCTCGAAACTTGTTTGAGAAGCGTTTCCAACTGACCAAACAGAATTAAACCGTAATCCCATACTTATAGAAGATTCCATAATAAACAGAGCAGTACCTCCTGAGCTAGAGATCATATCCACACCTTTCGGGTCAAATGGAGGGATAGGTAGGGAGAAAACACTATGATGATAGCGATTCATCATACCAATACAGTTAGGCCCAATCATACAAGCGTTTACTTCGTTCACTACATCTACTATTGCTTGCTCGATTTCACCACCTTCTTTTGATTCTTCACCGAATCCGGCTGTTTGCATGATGAAAGCTTTTACGCCTTTCTCTTTTGCTAAAATAGTTACTGCCTCTAAGCAAGCAAATGCCGGAATAGAAATTACAGCTAAATCGGTTTGTGGAATGTCAGAAACGCGAGCATAGCATTTTACACCTTGAACTTCAGTCTCTTTTGGATTTACAGCATATAATTTTCCTGCAAAGTTGCCTGCTAAAAGATTACGGATTGTAGTTCCACCTGGTTTAGAAGTACTATTTGAACCTCCAACAACAACAATGCTTTTCGGATTAATTAATTCGGGTGTTATCATTTTTCTATTTATTTTTTTATAAATTTATAGCATGCAAAGGTAGGCGGTTTATTCATAATATCCAAAAAAATCTTACCTTTGTATTCTTTCTTTTATATGGAATAAAATATACAATTATACTTGACTAAAATATGAATAAGAATTTCAAAAGAACACTTATTACGACTGCGCTTCCTTATGCAAATGGACCTCTTCATATAGGACATTTAGCGGGAGTTTATGTTCCTGCTGATATTTATGCTCGATATTTGCGCCTAAAGGGAGAAGAAGTTTTATTGGTAGGAGGTTCAGATGAGCACGGAGTGCCTATTGCTTTGAAAGCAAAAGCAGAAGGAATTACACCGCAAGAGGTGGTTGATAGGTATCATAATATTATAAAAAAATCGTTTGAAGACTTGGGAATATCGTTCGATGTTTATTCCCGCACTTCATCGGAAATTCATCATAAAACGGCTTCTGATTTTTTCAAAAAACTATACGACAAAGGAGAATTTGTAGAGAAAACGTCGGAACAATACTACGACGAGGAAGCAAAACAGTTTTTAGCCGACCGTTATATTACAGGAACTTGTCCACATTGTAAGAATGAACGTGCTTATGGTGATCAATGCGAAGCATGTGGAACTTCTCTCAGTCCTTTAGACTTGATTAATCCGAAATCTGCCATATCAGGATCCGTGCCTGTGCTGAGAGAAACTAAGCATTGGTATTTACCTTTGGATAAACATGAAGCATGGTTGAAAAAATGGATATTGGAAGATCATAAAGAATGGAAATCCAATGTTTATGGGCAATGCAAGTCTTGGTTAGATATGGGATTGCAACCAAGAGCCGTAAGTCGTGATTTGGATTGGGGTATTCCTGTGCCGGTTGAAGGTGGAGAAGGTAAAGTACTTTATGTTTGGTTTGATGCTCCTATAGGATACATTTCCAACACCATAGAATATGCGTCCAATGATTGGGAGAAATGGTGGAAAGATGAAGATACTAAGTTGATCCATTTTATTGGGAAAGATAATATTGTGTTTCATTGTATCGTTTTCCCTTCCATGTTAAAGGCTGATGGTAGTTATATTCTTCCGGAAAACGTTCCTGCCAATGAGTTTTTGAATCTTGAAGGAGAAAAGATTTCAACCTCTCGCAATTGGGCTGTTTGGCTGCACGAATATTTGGAAGAGTTTCCCGGAAAGCAAGATGTACTTCGCTATGTGCTTACAGCAAATGCTCCGGAAACTAAAGATAATGATTTCACCTGGAAAGATTTTCAAGCTCGCAATAATAATGAATTAGTAGCCGTGCTTGGTAATTTTATCAATCGAGCATTGGTTTTAACTCAAAAATATTTTGATGGAAAAATTCCGCCTCGTGGTGAATTAACAGATTATGATAAGGAAACTTTGGCTGAATTTGTTGATGTAAAGAAGGATCTAGAACATCATTTAGAACATTATCGTTTTCGCGATGCCTTGAAAGAAGCTATGAATTTAGCTCGTATAGGTAATAAATACTTAGCTGATACTGAACCTTGGAAATTAGCGAAGACAGATATGGGACAAACAGGAACGATTCTTAATATTGCTTTGCAAATCACTGCTAATTTAGCAATCGCTTTTGAGCCTTTTCTTCCTTTTTCTTCCGAAAAAATTAAACACCTTATCAATAAGAATGATTTAACTTGGAATCAATTAGGGAATGTGGATTTGCTTTTGGAAGGACATCTATTGAATCAACCGGAACTCCTTTTTGAAAAAATAGAAGATGAAGCTATTG
>DAIPZW010000153.1:0-4724 GCA_036781965.1 Bacteroidales bacterium | reverse complement strand
GCTTTGTCCTTAGTTTTCTCTAAAGTGTCTTTTTAGAGTTGAGCGAAAGACGGGACTCGAACCCGCGACCCTAACCTTGGCAAGGTTATGCTCTACCAACTGAGCTACTTTCGCAATATTTACCGAACTCTTTCGGTTTGCGCCTGCAAAGATAAAAATAAAAATTAAAAAACAGACAAATCTACACAAGAAAAAATTAAAAAGATTGCATTTCGCACAAGCGAGTATAGTAACCTTTCTTGTCAAATAGTTCTGAATGAGTGCCTCGCTCCACAATTTCTCCTTCGTGCATGACACAAATCATATCTGCATTTTTTATTGTCGATAGTCTATGTGCAATGATAATGGTTGTTCTGTTCTGCATCAACTTTTCTAATGCATTTTGTACTAGACGTTCACTCTCGGTATCTAGGGCAGAGGTGGCTTCATCAAGGATAAGTATCGGAGGATTCTTCAAAACGGCGCGAGCAATACTGATTCGTTGGCGTTGTCCGCCGGATAGTTTTCCGCCTCTGTCGCCAATATTGGTGTCGAAACCGTTTTCAGTTGCCATTATAAACTCATAAGCGTTGGCTATGCGGGCTGCTTCTTCCACTTCTTCCCGACTTGCGTTTTTTACACCGAAAGCAATATTGTTGAAGAAGGTATCATTAAATAAAATTGCCTCTTGGTTTACAATTCCTAATAGTTCTCTTACATCATGAACCTTAGCCTCTCGAATGTCTGTGCCGTCAATCGTGATACATCCCTTTTGTATATCGTAGAATCGGGGAAGTAAATCCACTAAAGTCGATTTTCCGGAACCGGATTGTCCGACCAAGGCTACGGTCTTCCCTTTAGGTATTTCCAAATTAACGTTTTTAAGCACCCAAGGCTCATTGTATCTAAAAGATACATCTTTATATAGGATCGAATGATTAAACTGAATCGGAGTAGGATTAGTCGGATCGGTAATGTTAGACTCTGCTTTTAAGATTTTATCAATCCGTCCCATCGATGCCAATCCTTTTTGGATAGAGTAGGTCGCTTTAGAAATATCTTTCGCCGGATTAATAATGAAATAGAAGATAGTCAAGTAGAAAATAAAACTAGCTCCGTCAATGGTACATGTATTATTCAAAATAAGTGAACCGCCATACCAAAGAACCACTGCGATAGTTATCGTTCCTAATAGTTCGCTCATCGGATGTGCTAGTTGTTGGCGGCGAAAAACCTTACCAGTGGTATTTCTATAAACATTATTGCTTTGATGAAAACGGTTGGATATTTTTTCTTCTGCATTAAATGCTTTGATGATACGCAATCCGCTCAAAGTTTCTTCTATCTGAGCCATCAATTCGCCCCATTGAGTTTGACCGAGAGTGGATTTCTTTTTCAGTTTCTTACCCACTTTGCCCATAATGAAGCCCGCAATAGGGAGCATAATCAAAACAAAAAGAGTCAATTGCCAACTAATGACAAACATGCCGGTTAAGTAGATGAAGATGAGGATTGGATTCTTGAATAACATATCCAATGAATTCATAATCGATGATTCCACTTCATTTACATCGCCCGAAACCCGAGCCAAAATATCTCCTTTTCTTTCTTCCGAGAAGAATGCTAAAGGAAGTGATACGATTTTATCATTAATTTGATTGCGTATATCCCGAACCGTGCCTGTTCTTAATGGAACCATGAAATAAGAAGCAAAATACATGGCAGCCGTCCGCATAACAGTCGTAATAATTAAAATCACGGCTAGGACAAACAATGCCATTGCCCCTCCTTGTGTTTCAATGATATGAGATATTTGCCAATAGAAGTTGTTTTCAAGTACTTTCGGTAGGGCTTTCCAAGATTCCCAAACTCCAAAATCAAAGTTCATAGGAATATATTCATAAACTTTGTCCGTAACTTTGAAAAGCATCTTAAGAATCGGAATCAATAGACCGAAAGAAAGTAGGTTTAATATAGCAGCTAAAGCATTCATAGCGATGCTTAGCCCTAAATATTTTTTATAAGGAGGAATAAAACGTCTAAGTACTTGAAAAAAATCTTTCATGTTAGTTCAACTAGTTATATTTGAAAAAAGAAAGCGAAGGTAGTGATTTTTATTAAAGATAACCCCAACTCTTCAAAAAGAATATGAGAAGGAATATTGTAATGCAAGAACAAGCAGTCGTTAATACTACAATTTGTCCGGCTAATTCTCCATCATTTCCCATATTTTTTGCCATAATATAACCTGCCATAGCAGCAGGAGTAGCAAAGATACTGAGCATTACAGCCAATTCTACGTCCCTGAATCCCATTTGTATAAATACGGCTAAAGCGCATACCGGTACAATAGCTAGGCGGAGTAGGGTGGTGGCGGCAACTTTTCTAAGATTATTCTTAAGAGCTTGAAACTTAAATTCGCCTCCCAAGACAAATAAAGCTAAAGGCGCACCTGTTCCGGCTAATAGGGAAACAGGAGTGTCAAGGAAACGTGGCAATTCCAAGTGAGACCAGCCGGCAAGCATGCCGAAAGCGCAACCGATAATTAATGGATTGGTAACTATGTCTTTAAGAATATTTTTCACTGATATTCGTTTATCGCCTGTTTCGGAAAAGAAAGTAAGAATAATCACGGCTGCCACATTATAAACCGGAATCATAATGCCCATCAACATAGATATTTCTGCCCGCGCGGCATCTCCATACATACCTACCGCTAATGGTAATCCATAAATCAAGAAGTTGCTTCGATAAATGCCTTGTATCATACTTCCTTGCTGTCCTTTTCTTTTTATGAATAAAGGAACGATCAATACCGAAAGCAGAATAACAACCATGATGCCGATAAATGCGCAAAGGATTAGTTTTGAATTAGTAATCTCTCCGTGAAAAGAGTGTCGAATATCCTCGAAAAGCATCAAAGGAAGGCAAAGTTTGAATACAAATTTATTGAGTTGTCCAAGAAAATCCTCAGATACAAATTTTATCAGCCTAAGCACATAGCCCAACCCCATCAATACAAATAAGGGAGCGACAACGTTTAGGGAGAAAAGTAAATTATCCATCGTTGTCAATGCTTTTTTAGAATCCGATGAGGAACATTGCCATGTCCGACTATTTCAAACGGACAACCTAAGTGAGATTCGATCCATTCGCCGTCTATATCCGAGCCGGCATGGTAATGTAAAGTTTCATTAACGCAGGCAATGTTTTTTACATTCGATACCACCGTCCCTATGTCATGCGAAACCAAGACGATAGCCGTTTTATTGTTGAGTGTTTGCAATATCTCGTAAAAATGCGACTCGAATTTTTTATCTACATATGAACTTGGCTCGTCTAATATCAAGAGTAAAGGATGATTGATGATGGCTCTCCCCAACAATACCCGTTGTAATTGTCCGCCGGATAGTTCGCCGATAGGTTTCTTCCCTAAAGAAGCAACTCCCATCTGTTCCAATACTTCTTCCGTCCGGATTTTAATTTCTTTCTTGCCGATTTCTTTTTCAGACATCAGTCCTGATGCCACTACTTCCGATACTAAAATAGGAAATTTCTTATCAATCGTATTGGTCTGAGGCATATATCCGATGCGGGAAAGCAATTGCGGATCAAAAAAAGAAACATCGCCGTTTATAGGCTTCAATAATCCAAGCAATATCTTCAGTAAAGTGGTTTTTCCTCCGCCGTTAGGACCGATAACCCCCAGATAATCTTTTTCATAAATAGTTAAAGATACGTTCCGAAGGACTAAATCCTGTCCGTATCCGGCATCTATGTGGGAAAGCTCGGCTAATTTATTCATTCGATAAAGCTTCTGCTATATGTATCATTTCTTTTTGCCAATGATAAGATAGCGGGTGGATAACAACTAGGCGACAATAGGTTTCTTGCGCAATCAATTCGGCATTCTTCTTGTCAAATTCTTCTTGAATAAAGACCGTTTTTATATTTTTCTCTTGGGCGGTATCAATCAATGCTTTGATTTGAATCGCCGAAGGCTCTTTTCCATCTATCTCAATAGGATATTGGACTAAATCATAATCTCGTGCAAAATAAGAAAGGGCAGGATGATAGATGATAAATTCTTTTTGCGCGTCATGCAGTATATTTAATAGAGTATGATGAGTATCTTCTATTTCTTGACGTAATTGAGTGTGGTTTTGTTCGTAAACAGCTGCGTTCTCGGGGTCTAACTTCAACAAAGCGTGATACATATTTTCGACAATAATCATGGCTTCCGGCGGAGAAGACCAAGTATGCGGATCAATTCCCTTATGACTGTGATCGCCATGCTTATAATCGGCATAAATAAATTCAATCCCTTCGCTATTATCAAAGAATTGCAAGTTGGGATTGTTTTTCTTCAAACGTTCCGCCCATGCATTTTCAAATCCGATATGTCCAATCAGAAAGTAAGCCTGACTGTTGGAAAGATTAGCCAATTGAGTGGGCAGAGGATCATAAGTTTCCGGACTAACTCCTGCGCCTACCATCGTCTCCACCTTATAGAGTGTATCAACCAACTGCTCTAAAAAATAACGTTGAGGCTCTATCGTGACCGTAATGATTCTTTTTGGTTCCGATTTCGGAGAACAAGAAGCAAAAAACAAAATAAAAGTCAGCGTGAATAAAGATGTTAAAAGAGATCTCATGTCTTTTTGTCAGTTGTTAATTCGTTGATAATCATATTATTGATTCTTATTTAAAAATAAGGTTTATTTTTAAAAATATTCCTATTATTT
>DAIPZW010000152.1:0-4749 GCA_036781965.1 Bacteroidales bacterium | reverse complement strand
ATAGATAATGTATATGTAGATGAATTAAATGATATTGACCTTAAAGCACATGCAATAGAATCTAATCGTAATGTTTCAGTGGGTATTCCGGTTACTACTAAAGTATTAGTTAAGAACTATGGAGCCAACTTGGCAAGTAACTTTAAAGTAACTCTTTATGATAAAACAGATAATATTCTTGGAGTTTCTACTTCTTATACAGGGAATATTTTAACTGATGAAATTGCAGAATTAATAATTACTTGGACCCCAAGTTCCGCTTTAGCTTCTTCTAATACACTAAAAGCAACTGTTGAAATAACAGGAGATAAAGATTTATCAAATAATTCAATTTCAACAGATATGCTTGTAAACTCTTCCGGAACGCTTGCCCTGAATGTAAGCAAGAATTATGTTCGTACAGGGGAGAACAATGACCTTCCTTTCAATTTAACAACAAAAACAAGTGTAGCACAATCTATCATTTATGAAAATGAGATGGAGATGTTTGGATATGTAGAATCAGTTAAATTCTTTTCTCGATTCACTGTTGATGTTCCTGCATTTCCTGTGAAAATATACATGGCAAGCACAAACGAAGATAATTTGGTAGCTTGGCAGAGAGATGCTGTTTTGGTGTATGAAGGAAATATAAGAATCCCCTATAATGCTTCACAACAATATCAAGAAACAGAAATTGTATTTGATACTCCATTCTTATATGAAAATGGAAATTTAGTGATTTGGACAGAGCGTGTAATGCATGATGTGGTTTATGAGTCTGATCAAGTTCACTTTTTGAGAGGACAATCATTAGGTACTTACACTCCTAACCGTACGGCTTATTATAATAGTGATACAACTCCGTTTAATTTCCAAAAAGGAAATAGAGTCGAAACATTTGCTTATATGGAATTAGGAGTGAATGTTAATGGGAATAAACTGCAAGGTACTATCACCGGAAACGGCAATCTGCAAGAAGGAACTATTGTAAAGATCAAAAATACTTCAATAGAAACAATAAGTAATGAAACAGGAAAGTATATTTTTAATTTTGTGCCTGAAGGAACACATGAAGTTAGTTATTATAAATCCGGTTATGAAGAAGTAGCCCGAACCATCACAATTAATAGAGGATCAATAACAACTGAGAATGTAAATCTCACAAATGCTCCAACTCTTACAATTTCCGGTAAGGTATCAAATGGATCAATCGGATTAAGCAATACAAATGTGTTACTTATCTCTGAAAGAGAAGAGTATTATACTAAGACAGATCAAGACGGAAACTTCACGATTAATAATGTATTAGGAAAACAAACCTATACAATCAATGCTTTTTGTAGCGGATATAGAGATTATAAGATTACTTATCCGGTTACTAGTTCTAATATTACCGGAATGAACATACAACTTGTTGCTTGTTCAAATACAGAACTTGAGGCATTGACTTCTTCTATAAATACTCCGGATTGGTACACTGTTAATTTGTCTTGGGATATTCCAATACCGCAAAATCAAATCGCAGGATATAGAATTTATAGAAATGAAGAATTAATTACTTATCAATTAATAACTACTAATTCTTACTCAGAAGCAGTTCCTGTTGGTAATTATATTTATGGAGTTTCAGTTGTTTCAACTGATGGTTGCGAGTCTGCTCAAGTTTTATCCTCAACTATTGCTATAGATACTTATGAGTGTGATATCCCTGTGACTAATTTTCCTTATGAAGAAGGTTTTGAAAATGGAAAGTTAATAGATTGTTGGTATCAAGAATATGTTTCAGGAATGGAGTATAATTGGGCGTTTGTGAATAAGAATAATATTTTAGACCAAATTCCAAATACTACTCATTCAGGAAATTATTACTTGCGTATTTATGGAGATGGAAAAGGCTCAACAGCTCGATTAGTTTCTCCGATGATGGATATTACTAGTTTGTCTAATCCTGTTCTTAACTTTTGGCATGCTCAAAATCATTGGTTCGGCTCACAAGATATTTTGAAAGTGTTTTATAAAAATAATATAGATGGAGAATGGATATTATTGACAACATACAATCAGGATTTAGCTACTTGGACTGAAGAAGTAATTGAATTGCTTAATCCGACAAATACTTATTGGGTTGCATTTGAAGGTTCGGTTAATTATGGTCGAGGAGTTGCTCTTGATGATATTCGTATCTTAGATGATGTATGCCAACCGGTACAGAATTTTTCTTATAATCAAGAAACAGAAACTTCTGTTACATTAACGTGGGATGCTCCAGCTGCTTTCGATGTAAGTTCATATACATTGAAACGAGGTAGTACAATCCTTGCTGAAAATATAACAGAAACTACATTTACAGAAACAGGATTAACTTTAGGGACCTATACCTACGAAGTTATTGCAAACTATGATAAGAACTTTTGTCAAACATCCTCTTCAACCTTAAATGTACCTATCATAGGGATGTGTGATCCGATAGAAAATTTACAGTTTGAAATTGTTGCAGAAGGTTCTGTAAAATTATCATGGGAGAAACCTAATGCAATTAATATAGCATCTTATACAATTAAGAGAAACAATCAGACAGTAGGAACTGCTACTGCAGATAAAACCGATTATACAGAATCAGGTTTAGCAGAAGGAGACCATACATATAGTGTAATTGTAAATTATACAGGAAAAACATGTAACACTTCTCAGGCAGTAAGCGGTAGTATATTATTGAAAACGGGTCCCGTTGAAAATCTAAAAGCAGATGTTGTGAACAATAATAAGGTGGTTTTAAGTTGGGAAATGACAATGACGGATATTGCCTCTTTTGATATATACCGTGATGGTGTATTAATAAAGAATACCTATGATCAAGAATATTCAGACCGCAATCTTTCTTCAGGAATGGAATATGAATACACAGTGAGACCACTTTATGATACCGGTTGGCAAGGTTTGGCAAGTTCTGTGAACGCTTTTCTTGATTGTGAAGAAGTTTTTAATCCGGAAATCAGTTTCCACAATGAAAATAATGTTTGTGTTGCTACTCTAAGTTGGGGAAATGATGAAAGTGATCAGGAGAGTCTGATTTGGGATAATGGTTCTTTTGTAACTTATCCGGAAAAAGGATTCAGCGGATATGACTTGAGCACTCCTTATAATGGAGGATCACGAGCAGGAATAGAGATCGCACGTTCTTTAGGATATTATCATACGGATGATTTCTCATTGAATAAAGATACTCATATAGAAGAAATCGAATTTTATGCTTATGTATTAAGTGGCCCTATAGATCCTTCTCCAATACAAGCTGTCTATCTTGCTATTTATGATGGAAATCCTAAAGAAAACGGAGTATTAATATGGGGAAGTGTAGAGGCCAATAATGTTCTTAAATCTACTGAGTTTGTCGATGCTTTTAGAACCTCAGAATTGGCAATGAGTAATATTGAAAGACCGATTTATAAAGTAGTAGCTGAAGTAAATCATTCGTTCCCTAAAGGAAAATACTGGATATTGATAACTATGGATGGAAGTTCTATTTTCAGTACGCCTTATACTATCCCGGTTTCTATCTTAGGCAACTTAAATACGGGAGATGCTTCGGTTTATATTCCGGATAGTGAAAATAATACTCAAAAATGGATTGATTTCATTGATAATGGAAATGGAGCAACTTATGGTTTGCCTTTCAAAGTGTTTGGAGAAAAGGAATTGGATATAGTGGACATTTATCGTGATGGTTTATTATTAGCTTCTAATGTAATCGGAAATTCATATGTTGATAATAATATTCCGACAGGTAATCATACTTGGGAAATTGTTCGTAAATGTGGCGGAGGAGATTCTCCCGGTTCTCAAGTGACAGGAAATTGTGATGATAATCCTATTGACGATGTAACGACAACAAGTAATGATGATATTTCAATTTATCCAAATCCGGCTAGTGACCATGTTGTTATTTCAGGAAGTAATCTTCAGCGTTTACAAATAATAAATATAGAAGGACAGATTGTAAAAGATAGCAGACTAAACACTATTGTTGATAAGGAAACAATAAGTCTCCAAGATTGTGCAAATGGAATTTATCTGTTAAGAATATATTCTGATAAAGAAATCGTTGCGAAAAAATTTATCATTAAAAAGTAAATCAATAATGAAAAAGCATATACAGATATTACTAGGTCTTTTATTGTCCTCTTCCTTGTTGTGGGCGCAGAAAGATTATAAAGTACAATTTGAACAACCAATTCAAGATTCTTATCAATTAATATTTAATGTGGAGAATTGGAATCTTGAGGATATTCATCGTGATGGGAATGACTATAAACAAATAAATTTTTCTTCGAGTACTTTTACTCAAGATAAAGGATATGCGGAGTTACCTTTTATTAGTGCTTCCATACAACTACCATCATTGAAGAATGTAGATATGAATATTATTTCCTCAGAATATGAGGAAATAATATTAGATCGTCCCTTATTGCCTTCTCCGGGTGTTATTTATCGTAATCAAGATCCGGCGACTATATCATATCAAATAGCGGAAGAGTCATTAAAGAATTGTTTTTATCCGGATAAGTTGGCGTTTGCGGAAGAACCTTTTATTGTTCGTGATGTAAGAGGAACTTCAGTTCGTGTTTTTCCTTTCGCATGGAATGCTGTAACAAAGACTTTGCGGATTTACACAAGAATAGAAATAGAATTAAAAGAAAATCAAGAAAATCCGATAAATCCTCTCTTGAAAGAAAATCCGGCTCCGGTAAAAGAAGCAGTAGGTATCTA
>DAIPZW010000151.1:0-4778 GCA_036781965.1 Bacteroidales bacterium | reverse complement strand
AACGCTCGATGCCATGAAAATCGCCCTGACGAAAGAGTATAACAGACGTAAATCGTAAATCTAAAATCGTAAATAAAACTCTCAACTCTCAATTCTCCCCTCTCAACTTGAATATTTTCCTAATTAGTTGGTTTACTTCTTCTGATATTCTTAGGAAATAAGTGAGCAGAAGGAAAAGAAGACCGCATGCAAGGCTGCGGATAAGGGTATCCCAGAGCGGATTGCTTAGTGTCGGGATGAGATAATTAAGCGAAAAGACGAGGACGAGGGTTATCAATAACTTTAGGGTGCCTTTGCTGTAGGGGTTGGCTTTTATTTTGCGGAAGATGATCCATTGCTGAAGGCTGAAGCTTATTAGACAGGCGGAAGCAGTCGAGAGGGCAGCTCCGGAAATACCGAATCGGGGGATAAGTAAGTAGTTGAGAAGGACTGTAATTACGGAAATGAAGAGCGTAAAAAAGAGAGTCCAGCGGAAATACTTGGTATATCCGATTAAAATGCCGCCAAATCCGAGGGTTACTTCGATCAATCGGGCAAGACCGATATAGAAAACCACCCATTTGCCGCTTCTGTAGACGTCGCCGTTAGGGATCATGTCATATATATTATCTATATTGATCCAAATAAGTAGAAAAAGGGCGGAGCCGATAAGCAATTGGTGGAGCGAAACCTTTTTGTAGAGCTGGTTGGCGGTTGTTCTGTCGCCTTTTCGCAATGCTTCGGAGGCGATAGGGGAGGAAATGGCGGTGATAGACCTTGCGGGGATCTCGACAATAGAGATCATGTAGAAGGCAACCGAGTAGATGCCCGTCCACGCTAAGCCTTCCATGCCGCTTATCATGAATACGTCTATTTTGCTTATGAGATTGCTTCCGGCTGCGCCTAATATAATGATGGGCGTATAGGCAAAAAATTCTTTTCGAAAGGAAGGTGTGATGAAAGAGGGTTCGTGTCGCAAACTAACTGCCCCGATTCGGGATACATAAGCGAAGGTGCAGAGCATAGCTAGGGCATATACGCCAACAAAACTCATAATGAATCCGTCCAAACCGATATACCCGAAGGAATAAGCCAAATAGACGGCGATAAGCAAGACTCGGATGACGATTTCCCTGATAAACTTGGGAATTGCTATCCTCATCAGGACGGTGGAATAGACTTCGAAGGTCAGCCAATAGATAATAAAACAAACCAAAGGTACTACCCAATAGATATAATCGACAAAGAGGGAAGATTTGGAAGAAAAGTACGATGAAATGGGGTCTTTTAGGATAAAAAATACGGCTACGAAGAGCAGAATTCCTATCGTGGCTAGCGAAATGAGGTAGAAGAAGAAGCCGTTGTGCTTTTTGTCTTCCGACTTGAAGTGCGGAAAGAAACGGATAGCCGATTGCGTGCTTCCTAATTGGAATATAAAGGCGAAAAAGAGCCCTGCTTCGAGGATTACGCGGGTCAGTCCGTAGATTTCTTCGCCCAAGTATTTGGGAACAATAAACAAAGTGGTCAAGAAACCTATAAATGCGCCGATATAGGTTAGGAGTGTTCCCTTGATGCTTTGTCGTATGATTATACCCATTATTTGGTTCGGACGATTCGCTTGATGTCGTTGAGTTTATTTAGGGCTTCCATGGGCGTAAGATGGTCAATGTCTAAGCTATTTATATCATCTCTGATCTGAGAAAGGACAGGATCGTCGAGCTGATAGAAGTTTAGTTGATGACCTTCCCTATTGGTGGAGATTTCTTTGAGCGGCTTGCTGATTCCTGCTTTGCGGTTGTCTGTTTCGAGCTGAGAAAGAATCTCGTTGCTTCTTTTCACGATGCTTTTAGGCATTCCCGCCATCTTTGCAACGTGTATTCCAAAGCTATGTTCGCTTCCTCCTGCGACCAGCTTACGCAAAAAGATGACTTTGTTATCTACTTCCTTGACGGAAACGTTATAATTTTTGATTCTTCGAAATGTTTTTTCCATTTCATTTAGCTCGTGATAGTGGGTAGCAAACAAAGTTTTTGCTTTCACCCGAGGATGTTCGTGAATATACTCCACAATCGCCCATGCAATGGATATTCCGTCGTAAGTGGAGGTTCCCCTTCCCAATTCATCGAATAAAATCAGACTTCTGTCGGATATATTGTTCAGAATATCTGCCGCTTCGTTCATTTCGACCATAAAGGTAGATTCGCCGACCGATATATTGTCGCTTGCGCCTACTCGCGTGAATATTTTATCGACTATCCCGATGCGGGCAAAGCTTGCCGGAATGAAAGAACCTATCTGCGCCATCAACGTAATCAGTGCCGTTTGGCGCAAAAGGGCTGACTTTCCCGCCATATTAGGTCCGGTGATGATGATAATCTGTTGCTTTTCATCGTCGAGGTAGACATCGTTGGGAATATAGCCTTCGCCTGCCGGCAATTGGGTCTCAATTACGGGATGTCTGCCTTCTTTGATGTCGATAATCATTTCTTCGTCTATTTGCGGGCGAATATACTTGTTCTTTTCCGCTATTTTGGCAAAGGATAACAGGCAATCGATACGAGCTACTAGGGATGCGTTCAGTTGTATCGGAGCTATGTATTCCATTAACTCTAATACTAATTCATTGAATAGTTTGCTTTCTAAGGAATTTATCTTCTCTTCGGCGCCTAATATCTTTTCTTCATAGACTTTTAGTTCTTCTGTGATATAACGCTCGGCATTTACGAGCGTTTGTTTCCTGATCCAAGTCTCAGGAACCTTGTCTTTGTGGGCATTCCGGACTTCGATGTAATAACCGAAGACATTGTTGAAACTTATCTTGAGAGATGGAATGCCGGTCTGCTCACTTTCGCGGATTTGAACCTGCTGGAGATAATCTTTCCCCGAATAAGCAATGCTTCGCAGTTCGTCTAGTTCGGAATTTACGCCTTCTGCAATCACATTCCCTTTGTTTAGCAGAACAGGAGGGTCTGCTACGAGCTCGCGCTGTATTTTGTCGCGAATAGATTGGCAAGTGTTCAATTGTTCTCCGATACGTTGGAGGCTAGGTTCGGAAGAATCGGAACAAGCTTGCTTAATCGGTTCGATAGAACAGAGAGCGGTCTTCAATTGAGCGACTTCGCGGGGAGAAACTCGCCCGACTGCCACCTTAGAAATAATTCGTTCCAAGTCTCCGATAAGATTTAATTGCTGTTCGAGCAATTCTTTACTGTCTAAATCCTTAAAAAAGTATTCTACGACCGACAAACGGTCATTGATAAGCTTCGTCTCTTTCAAGGGAAATACTATCCAGCGCTTTAGCAAGCGAGCTCCCATCGGAGTAATCGTTTTATCCAAAATATCTAATAGAGATGCTCCGCCTTCATTCATGGTAGATAGCAATTCTAAACTGCGAACTGTGAATTTATCCAGGCGAACGTATCGATCTTCCTCAATTCTGGACAAGGATGTTATGTGTCCGATCTGATTATGATGGGTTAAATCCAGATAACAAAGGATAGCTCCCGATGCAATAATGCCTGTTTTCAAGTCTTGAACGCCAAAACCTTTCAAGTTTTTAGTCTCAAATTGCTTCAATAAGCGTTCTTTTGCTGTGTTTTCGGTAAATACCCAATCTTCCATCTCGAATCGAAGCAGCCTTTCGCCGAATAGTTCGGTAAATTTACTTCGTTTGCTCCGTTCTATCAAGACTTCTTTGGGGGAGAAGTTATTGAGTAATTTATCTATATAATTTGCTTCGCCTTCCGCCGTAAGAAATTCGCCGGTGGATATATCTAAAAAGGCAATGCCACAGGAGTTTTTGCCGAAATGAACCGCTGCCAAGAAATTATTCTCTTTATGGTTCAATACATTGTCGTTAATAGATACGCCGGGAGTAACTAATTCGGTGATTCCGCGCTTTACGATTTTCTTCGTAAGCTTCGGATCTTCCAATTGATCGCAAATCGCCACCCGTTTGCCTGCTCTGACCAGCTTAGGAAGGTAAGTATCCAGCGCATGATGAGGAAATCCTGCCAATTCGACCGATTGAGCCGAGCCGTTAGCCCTTTTTGTTAGGGTTATTCCCAATATTCCGGCAGCTACAACCGCATCCTCTGAAAAAGTTTCGTAAAAGTCTCCTACTCTAAACAATAAAATGGCATCAGGATGCTGAGCCTTAATCTCAAAGTACTGTTTCATCAACGGAGTTTCAACGATTCCTTTTGCCATAAATGATTATGCTTGTTTAGATAAAGAGCAAAGGTAAGAAAAAATCAAGAAAAAAATTAATTTACGATTTTAGATTTACGAATTACGATTTATTTTTTCGTCAATGACGGTTACTCTCAACTCTCCACTCTCAATTCTCAACTCTCCACTATTTATTGATTTACTTTCCCATAACATTTCGGTAAGAATCTTCGCTTACGGCGCTGAATCGAGGGTTTTCAGGATTATAATATACTTTGACAGTCTCGCCTTCATCGTGAGTATCCAAACCTCTATCCTCAAGTTCCACCGTGTGAAGCTGTTCTTCTTCGTCTCTGAACTGAACTTTTATAATTCTGATTGACCCTCGTCTGTGTTTTTCGTGCCTAACAGAAACTACTTCCGCCGATGCTTTCACATAAGCGGCATATTGCTCCTTATATCCTGCGTTCAAATTGGGAAGGATCTGATCTTTAAACATAAATATACCTGCCGTAAGGGCAAGCATACTTATTATTAAAATAATATGCAGGAGTTTTAATTTCTTTTTCTGTTGCGCCATCGATTATGGAGTATGAATACTTACGTTTTCCAATACATATTTACCATTC
>DAIPZW010000150.1:0-4805 GCA_036781965.1 Bacteroidales bacterium | reverse complement strand
AAAGAGTGCAATGGGTAACGAGATAGAAACGAGCGAAACTCTTCGGTTTGCTTTGTTTTACCATTGCTTCAAATAACTTTTCACAAAGATAATGATGTTTTTCAAATAATAGTTATATCTTTGCCAAAAATTAGTCATCTGACTAAAATTGGAAAATGAAGAAGGATGTAGAAAATAAAATAATAGACGCTGCCCGTGAACTCTTTTATGAAAAAGGGTTCACGGGTACAACAGTGCGGGATATTGCCAGTAAAGCAGAAGTGAATCTTGCATTGCTACATTACTATTTCAGGACAAAAGATAAAATATTTGAAATTGTTTTCAATGAAGCATTTTCTTTATTATTCAAACAATTAAATAGGTCTTTATCTTCTGATGTAGATGTTTTTGAAAAGATAAGACTCATCATTTCCAGCTATATAAGTACAGGCGCAAAATATCCTCAACTCGCATCGTTTATAATGCACGAATTGTCTGTTAATCCTAACTTTGTTTGGAAGATTATTTCATCCTATGAAGGAAAAGAAGACATAAATAATAATTATGCCGTATTTTTTGAAGAGATTAAAGACTTAGGGAAAAAAGGAGTAATCAAGGAAGTTGACCCTAAAGTTTTGTTTATTGATATGATGTCTCTATCTCTATTCCCCTTTATCGCTAATGTATTTATTTCTAATTTTCTTTACTCAAAGAAGAAAATGGAGTTTAATAAAATGATTAAGGATAGAGCAGAACATGTATATTCTCTAATCATTGACAGTATAAAGATATAATTTTTTTTGCCTTAAATTTAGTCATTTGACTAAATTTAAGTTATAGATAGAAAGGAGTGAAGATGATAAGAATAAAGAAACGAAAAAGAGTTTTACTATTTATTGGTGTAGCTGTTTTTCTTTGGGTATTAGGCGATAACACTTTATTAAGAAGTCAGAGTATGATAGAGTATAAAATAAATCCGAATTTAGTTTGTGTTAAACCAAACTGGAAAGGGAATGTGTTTATAAATGGAAAATTCCAGAATGATACCATTCCAGAATCAGCTCCATTTCTCGATGTCATAAAATGGAAATTAAGTAGTAATCCTCAGAAAAAAGAGAAGAAAGAAGAGAACTATTTTTTATCCGTAGATTCTATCGATAATTTTTCGGGCTGTAATAGTAAAATTATATGGCTTGGACATGCTACATTTTTTATACAATTAGATAGTGTTCGGATGATTACAGACCCTGTATTTGACAATATTCCAACGACAAAGAGAAAAGTTCAACTTCCTTGTAATCCCGATTCCTTAAAGAATATTGATTATTTGTTAATCTCACATGACCATCATGACCACTTTAATAAAAAATCGGTTGAGCAAATACACTTGAACAACCCATCGATACAGGCATTAGCTCCACTTGAAACAAGAAGATTATTCTCTACCAAACAATTGAAACAAATCCCTTTGCAAGAAGCTGGGTGGTATCAGGAATATAATATAGACAGAGATATACGAATAATCTTTCTCCCGGCAAAGCATTGGGGAAGACGGTCATTAAATGACTTTAACAAAACCCTTTGGGGTAGTTTTTTGATAATCGGAAAACAAGTCAAGATTTTTTTTGCAGGAGATAGTGCGTATCATCCTGATATGTATAAAGACATTTTCAATCTGTTTGGGGAAATAGATATATGTATATTCCCAATAGGTGCTTATTCCCCTAAATTTATGATGGTTTCTTCTCATATGAACCCAGAGGAAGCGGTAAACGCATTCTGTGATTTGAAAGGGAAAATATTCGTTCCAATGCATTATGGCACATTTGATTTATCAGACGAGCCATTAGGAGAGCCAATAAAAAGACTAAGGACAGCAATAATAGAAAACAATCAAACAGAAAAGTTGGTGGAGCTATCTATTGGAGGTAGTTATTTAATTGATAATTTGAAATAAGAGAAGATATTTATTTGTTTAACTATTAAAAATAACAGAAATGAACGAAAGAGAAGTTATTGAGGAATTAGTAAAGAACAGTTTTTTGAACGGAGCATTAAACAAACTGAATGTGGAAGATATGGAACAAGGCTTTCATCCTGATTTTGCCATATTAATTCCACAAGAAAACAACTTATTCAAGTTGCCTTTAAAGATGTGGATGAACGTAGTTAGGGATTACAAGACGAATCCGAAGAAAAATCAATCGAAATTAAGGGATGTAGATTATAAACTTACTACTCTTGATGTAACCGATACTGCTGCGGTTATAAAGGTTGAATTATTTAGAGATGAAATACAAATCAGTACTGATTTTATCTCCTTGCTAAAATTTCCAAATGGCTGGAAAGCTGTAGCGAAAGTTTCAAATGAATATATTCCTAACCCTTTTAATGTATAATTGCCATGTTGAAAAATAAATATGCTGTAATTACAGGAGGTAGTGATGGTATTGGTTTTGCTATTGCTGAAATGTTTGTGAAAAATGGAGCACATGTGTGCCTGATTGCTCGAAATGAAGAAAAACTATTAGATGCTAAAAATAAGTTAACGACCTATGGCACATCAGTTTCAATTATCGAGGGAGATTTATCGAATATATCAGAATTAAAGAATATTTCCGATAAAATCTTAGGAATAAACCCAAATGTAGATATACTGGTAAACAATGCAGGAGTGGGACGCTTTGTCCCTTATGAACAAATGGATATCGATCTATTCGATATCCATATGAATTTGAATGTGAGAGCACCCTATTTTTTAAGTCAATATTTGTTAGATTCTCTGATAAAGAATAAGGGTAATATCATTAATATCTCCTCTTATTTTTCACGCAGAATGTTGTCAGGAAGTAACACTACTGCATATTCTCTAACAAAAGGAGCAATTGATTCATTTACAAAATCATTAGCATTTGAGATTGGGAAAAAGGGAGTGCGGGTAAATGCCATTGCTCCAGGTTCGGTTAACACACCTCAATTAAGAACTAACATATCGTTCTTGACTGATGATGAAAAACAAAGAGTTCAAAATTTAATTCCAATGATATATCCTTTAGGACGAATTGGCTCAACAGAAGATGTCGCTCATATGGCTACGTTTTTAGCATCAGATGACGCTAAGTGGGTAACAGGTGCGATCATGTCTGTTGATGGTGGTTTAACTACAAATTAAATTGTTCGATCTGGGAAATTATAATTCATAAATGAATCGGCAGGTACCGTATTACGGAAGTTGAAAAAGAAGAAATATAAATATGTCAAATTGGGGACTAACAGATAAGCGTATATATCAACTACTGAAGCATCCTTATCAGATAGATAAATCTGTTGTAGAAGAAATGACTTCTGCATACTTGGAATTCGTAGAGGAATTATTCAGTTATATAAACAAAGAAAGCGATATCAAGAAACTCATTAGAAACCTGAATACAAGCTTTATAGATTTTGGAACGCTCAAAAATCTGGAAGAATCCGAACCTACCGAACATAGCAGGCTTAAACTCATTTTTCTTGATAAGATAATGTCGTTGATTGACAGGGAAACAGAGCTTATTTACCGGCAGATGGAATATCCGAAACTCTTTATAAATCTTGATACGGAATGGAAATCTCCATTTTATCTCAATCCTAAAGTCGTAAACAGTACGGATGTAA
This sequence comes from Bacteroidales bacterium, assembly GCA_036781965.1. GTDB lineage: Bacteria > Bacteroidota > Bacteroidia > Bacteroidales > Azobacteroidaceae > Azobacteroides. Next base: position 1,172 of record DAIPZW010000150.1, on the reverse strand, counting down.
TGGAAGTGGTTTCGGGATTCTTTAATATAGAAGATGCTGTTTACCGCATTGACAGGAAAGAAGTGTTCTTTAGCGAATTTGCCCACACATTTGGCAAGATATTTAATGTTGAATTTGGCGATGTATATAAAAAGGAAATTTCAGTTATCCGACGCAAAGCGAATAAGATAACCGAATTTTTAGACAGGCTGAAAGCATCAATTAACAAAAAGAGTAAGGATGAAGGATACCAATAAGTAAAAAGAACAAAAAATACAATCTGAATATCAACGACATACAAATTGTTTTAGGGGGAATGGATATACCGTTCCCCCTATTTTTTTGCTTTGTTCTGCCGACCTTTGCTTCGTCAATGCATTGAAGAAAAGAATGTTTAATAAGTAAAACAAAGTAAATCATGTATATCAACAATGAAGATTTTGAAATATGGATGCAAAAGCTATCCAAGAAATTGAGTGAAATCGGGCAGGATTTAAAATCACTGATTAACACAAAAGAAGTATTTAGTGAAGATGAAACCCTGCTTGACAATCAGGATTTAGCCTTTCTCCTAAAAGTGTCATACCGTACCCTCCAACGATACCGAGCCAGTAAGAAACTCCCTTTCTTTATGGTCGGTCATAAGACCTATTACCGTACTTCCGATGTCAGGGAGTTTGTGCGCTCGCATATGGATTTCCAAACTTATCAGGACTTTGAAAAAAAGCACCCAAAACCAAAAAAGGAGGAAGAAAACGAAAAAAATGAAGAATGATTCTGCTTTTTGCGGTTTAAGCAGAATAGAGCAAATGAAGGAGGCTTGTTTTTGGTTTACGCTCCTGTTAATAGCTCCGCATTTCACAAAACGACTTCGCCTGTCGGCTCTGTTCGTTTCGTGAAATTAAGCAAGAGGGAACTGGACAAGTCCTGTTCTTCCCTCTTGCCCTGCGGGGCAAAGCCTTCGGCTTTAGTGCTTTAGGATAAAGCACAGTTATAGCACTTGCCATAACTCGAATTGCTACACAATTCAAAATGAGCAAGTTAAATATACAAATAGTCATAAAATAGTTATAACTATGACAAAACAGAATCGAAATATCGTATTTACTACCATAGCCGTAGAGGATTCAACGGATAAACTTATCGAAAAACTATGTAAACGCTATTCGCTGAAAAAAGGGGAAATAGTGAAA
>DAIPZW010000149.1:0-4820 GCA_036781965.1 Bacteroidales bacterium | reverse complement strand
GGGGGCAAAGTTACAAATCCTATATAATATAAACTAATTATGCTCATTTACTTAGCATAAATAAAAAAGACTGTCAATGACAGTCTTTTTTATTTCAGTATATCAACCGTGATTTATTTACCACTAAAGTTTACTTTTTCAAAGACCAAAGAGGGGATTCTCCAAGAAGAATTCATACGAGGATCATTTCCTACTTCTAATAAATTCTTCCAAAGATCCAGAATATTACCCGTAATATTCATTTCGTTCAATGGTTTGACCGGTTCGCCGTTTTCGATTAAGAAACCTTCGATTCCATAAGAAAAGTCGCCGGTTGTGGAATTACAATTTCCGCCATTAAATCCGGTTACCCAAATTCCTTTTTTCATCGAAGCCAACATTTGTTCAAAGTTTTGCTCTCCTAAGTCAAAACGAAGAAGAGAAGGCGATTGGATAGTAGGCTCCATGCCCAATTTAGCGCCATAATAAGTATCGATATAATACATTTGCAAGACACCGCCTTTTATAACGTCCATTCTTTTGGTTGCGACTCCTTCTCCGTCAAACCAACGTGCGCCCCGAGCATTTTTAACATGAGGATCATCGATACAAGTTACTTTGTCGGATAGTATCTTCTCCCCTATTTTATCTATCAAGAAAGAAGATTTCTGTTGAATGGAGCTTCCATATATAGCAGAGATAATCGGCGAGAATAAACTTCCTCCCATTAGGTTATCAATGATCATATCATAAGAACCGGATTCGATTTTCTCTTGTCCCAATTTGCGAAGAGTGCGTCGATAAGCTGTTTTTCCAATATCTTCTTTTTTTAATTTATCCCAAAAGATAGCAGAATCATACCAAGAATCGGAAGGACGAGCATCACCTTCGCCTTTCATCGATACACTTGTAGATATAGAATAATAGGTGGTTCTGTTTTCTCCTTCAAATCCTTTGCTGTTCAAGATATAAGAACTGCTTACTCCGTCTCCATATCCGGCAGATACGGAAATAAGACGATCATCCGTTTTATAGACTTCATTTACATTCTTTTTAAGAAGTTGAAGTTTATCATCTACTGAAACCGTTTCGAGTTTATGGTCATAAAGACCTAAATCAAAACCATTCGCTTTGAAATAACGGGAAGGATCAGGCAACTTACGAAATTCATCTACAGCCAAATAACGAGTAGCTTCAATCCATTGAACAATTACTTTCTCTAATTCTTTTTTATCCAGACGATTGGTAGAATAAGATCCGAAACGTCCGTCCACATAGATTTGAATACTTAGGCTATTATCTACCGATTGTTCCAATTTATCTAATTGATCATCGCGATATTCAAAGCTATTGCTTGTTCCGGTATAAATACCTACGCGAGCATCCGAACAACCTTTCTCCAATGCATATTCTAATACCCAGCGGGCTAGGTCTTTTTGTTCTTTTGTTATCATCTTATTCTCCTCCTACCGTTAATTGTTTTACTAATACAGAAGGTAAACCTTGAGATACAGGCATACTTTGTCCACTCTTACCGCAAGTCCAAGCACCTTGGTCAATTTCCAAGTTATTTCCTACCATCGTTATATCGGCTAAGGCTTTAGGTCCGTTACCAATGATATTTATATCCTTAATAGGTTGAGTCAATTTTCCGTTCTCAATCAAATAACCGGTTTTAACAAAGAAAGTAAAGTCTCCTGCACCGATTTGTACTTGACCGTTCGTGAAGTTATCTACAAAGATTCCTTCTTTTACGCTGGCAATAATCTCTTCTTGGCTGTATTTTCCATTTTCCATATAAGTACTACGCATACGAGGGATAGGAATATAGCGGAAAGATTCGCGACGACCGTTTCCTGTCGGAGCTACTCCATAATGTTTTGCGCTGATGCGGTCATGTAAATAAGAAGTGAGTTTTCCTTCATTTACGATATAGGTTCTTTGCCCTTCAACTCCTTCATCATCAAAATTAACTGAGCCGCGATCATAATCTATAGTACCATCATCTACAACAGAAATATTACTGTCGCAAACCATTTTGCCTAATTTATCTGAGAATATAGAAGTTTGAAGACGGTTAAAGTCGGCTTCAAAAGCATGTCCAATTGCCTCATGAAGAAGAATACCGGAACCTCCGGCTGCCATAACCACAGGCTTCTCTCCTCCTTTTGGTTTAATAGCTTCAAACATAATGCGAGCTTGACTTACTGCCTTTTGTGCTACTTCTTCTATTACATTATCTGTTAAGAAAGAAAAATCTTTACGGGCAGCACGAGAAGCATAACCACTTTCTATCTTTCCATCTTTTTGCATTACGCAAGAAGCAGAGAAGATTGCCATAGGTCTAAGTTCATGGCATAAGAAACCTTCCGAGTTATAATAAAGGATATAGCTGGTAGAATCACTGACCGAAGCTCCTACTTTAATTACATTAGAATCCAATTCAAAGATACGTTTATTCACTTGTTGAAGAAACGGCATCTTATCTTTAACCGATTCGTCTTCCCATGATTTTATAATCGGGTAACGGTTAGGGAAAGTTTTTTCCGTAATATTCACAGGAGGCGTTTTTGCTTTTCCATTAGCTATACGTGAAGCTACTCTTGCAGCATTTATCATTTCCTCCAGGTTTACATTTTCTACGTATGCATATCCTTGTTGATCTCCGGAAACGACACGAATACCAACTCCAAAGTCAATATTTGAACTAGCTCTATTTACTTCCCCGTCTTGTAAGGAGACTGAATTATGAAAACTGTGTTCAAAGAATAAATCAGCATAATCGCCGCCTTTTTCCATAGCAGCCGTCATTACTTTTCGAAGATCGCTATCCGTAACATTAAAATGATTGAGCATTTTTGGTAAATCTTCTCTTCGTTGCATAATTTGAGAACGAATTATATTAGGAAAAGCCACTGCTCCTGCAATGGCTAATCCTGAAGTTCGTAAAAATTTTCTACGATCCATATTATTCTATAATTATAGAGTTGATCGTTTTTTTATTTTTTCATTACCTTATGTGTAGTTACAGTATCTGCACATTCAATAGTTATTAGATACATTCCTGAAGAATAAGCATCCAAGTTCATTGTGGAAGTTTCTCCTTGAGATGTTATTTTAGAAAGTATTCTTCCTGAAGCATCTCTCAATGTAATGATTGCACTTTCCTGTGTTTCAATAGTAATTGAACTAGTAACAACCGTAGGATATAACTTCACGTTAGATTCTCCCGTAGGATTAGCAATGCTATTCGCTCCTCCTTTAAATTTAAAAGAGACTAATCCGTTTTTATTGATTATATCTGTTAATGGTTTATCTAAAACACCATCTGTAGTTCCTGAGGTTCCAGCCCAACGAAACATTGCCGGTGTACTTGTTGTAGAAAATTCCGTTCTAGTAGAATTACCAAACGTTGCTCCCGCTGAATTTATCTTCCCATAAGATGCTGGTAATAATGTTGGAATAGCAACTGTAGATGAAGCGCTTACCACATAAGCTCGTTGAGGATGAGTTGTATTATTAATAATTCCAGAAGCTGAGCCATTATGAATATGGTAAATAAGAAGTCCCATGCCTGGTACTTTAGAATCAAAACCAACTCTTTGTCTATTCTCTAATATATATTGTTCCCGATTTGTATAAGGTTTAATAATGTAAGCTACCGGATTCTCCGCAGAATTTGGCATGCCTTCAATAGTAATAGCATCTGTGTCTAATTCGATAGGATCTACCCAGCCGTATAAAATCTTTTGAAACATATTGATATGCGCAGGGGTATCTCCATTATCATTATGACTCCCATTAGCCATTAAATCCCAAGAGCCGGTTCCTACAAAATCTCCTCCTGTATTATAATCAGTATCATAGTAATCATCAGCTCCAAAAACATGACAAAGTTCATGACAAACAACACCTATTGAGGTTATTTCAGTTCCATTATATCCTCTAAGTTCAGGAGAACAAGAATAAACTTGACATTTAACTCCATCTATAGTTAATGGAAATCTAAGAGAAGATTTATGCGACCAAATTTGTTGCTTATTTTTAATAGCTTCATCTCCATAACCGGCAAAAATGATGTGAATAGTTTCAACTACTCCATTTTCATTAGCAAATTCGGAGAAATCTACGAATTTATCTGCTAATTGCATTACTTCTTCAGCAAATAATTGATAACGAGAATTTGAAGCAGCATAATAAGAAGCAGTATTCGAAAGAGAAACCGGACCTACAACTGTTGTTGTCAAGTCCATTTGCCCATAAGAATTTTCTCTGTAGAAATCTTTAACACTACCAACAGCGCTTCCTTCATTATAACCTACTTGATTAATTAGATTATCGAATTGCTGTTGTGTTTTGGTAAATGTTTTGTCGCTAAAACCGGCTAAGATGCATAAAGCTTTTTTATCTCCTTTAACTTCTCCACGTTGGTTTCTCATAGCCATATCTTCTTCTATATTCCAAAGTTGAAGAAGAATATCCACCTGAGATTTACTATAGTAAAGCCCTTTGGGAATAGAAGATAAGGTTCTTTTAACTTCAGTTGATTCAGCATCTTCCATTCTATACACAAGAGAAGAAGGAACCATATCTCCATCTTCATTTAGTTGTGCATAAACAACAAATTGGTCTTCGTTGTATAAAAGAGAATAACCATCAAGAGATTCCATCCAATTAACTTTTTCATCTCCCTTAATATACACTTCAATAACTGAACCATCCGGTTGAACTTTCTCTACTGCCCAAGGTACGGCAGGAACTGCTAAAAGGTCTTGAAATGATATTGAAGAAATCAACAATACCAAAGCAATAAAAATGTTTTTCATCTTATTATTTTTAAA
>DAIPZW010000148.1:0-4823 GCA_036781965.1 Bacteroidales bacterium | reverse complement strand
AAAAGTTGAAAAAGAAAACCGCGGATGCGGAAAGCACATTTGAAGAAGCAATAAATAGAGCAAGAAAAAGCCTTTGCCGGACAAGTTTTAATTAGCGAAAAATATCAAAAGCCCCTTATTATCCATTGCGTAAAAGCTTTTGATGAACTTCTTGCCTTGAAGAAAGACTTGAATCCCCAACAAGCTTGGATCATTCATGGTTTCAGAGGAAAACCTCAACAAATGGAACAATTATCAGCCCATGATTTTTTCTTTTCTTTCGGATTACATTTCAACGAAGAGACCTTAAGGCAAACTCCTTTAGATAGAATATTTTTAGAAACGGATGATGAAGAGGTCTCAATAAGTAGCATATATAATAAGGTATCCTCTACATTGGATATAAATAAGGAAATGTTAGCAATTGAAATAGAAAAAAGATTTGTAGAATTATTCTAAAGTCGTATCTTTGTTCTCCCAAAATAAACAATAGAGTATTATGATCGAAAAAATCAATGCGCTGATAGAAGAAGTCAATCAACTAACTGCAAACACGTTAGACGAATTAGAAACTTTACGCATCAAATATTTGAGTAAAAAAGGAATTGTTTCATCCTTGATGAATGATTTCAGAAATGTAGAAGCAGATAAAAAGCGGGAAGTAGGACAACATATCAATACTCTAAAGAACTTAGCGCAAGAAAAGCTGAATCAACTGAAAGAGAGCTTGGAAAATCAAGGCGGAGAGGATTCTTCTGTGGACTTAACCAGAACGTCTTATCCTTATATGGTTGGAACAAGACATCCTCTATCTATTATACAAAAACAAATTGCCGACATCTTTGCCCGCTTAGGTTTTTCGATAGCCGAAGGTCCTGAAATTGAAGATGATTGGCATGTTTTTTCTTCTTTGAACTTTGCAGAAGATCATCCTGCTAGGGATATGCAAGATACTTTCTTTGTTCAACATGGAGCAGATACTTTATTACGTACACATACCTCTTCTGTGCAAACTCGGGTTATGGAGAATACCGAACCTCCTATTCGTATTATTTGTCCCGGGCGAGTTTATCGCAACGAAGCTATTTCTTATCGCGCACATTGCTTTTTTCATCAAGTAGAAGCTCTTTATATCGATAAAAATGTTTCTTTTGCCGATTTAAAGCAAGTTTTATTATTCTTTGCCAAAGAGATGTTTGGCGAAAAAACTCAAATAAGATTACGTCCTTCTTACTTTCCATTTACTGAACCAAGCGCCGAAATGGACATTAGCTGTAACCTTTGCGGAGGCGAAGGCTGTGCTTTCTGCAAACATACCGGTTGGGTGGAAATTTTAGGCTGCGGAATGGTTGATCCTAACGTTTTAATTAGTTGTGGTATTGATCCTAACGTTTATTCCGGCTATGCTTTAGGTCTGGGTATTGAGCGTATTACTAATTTGAAGTATCAAGTAAAAGATTTGCGCCTTTTCTCTGAAAACAATGTCCGTTTCTTGCGACAATTTGAAAGCGCACAGTAAATGACAAAAAAGGAAAGATATGAAGGAGTCCTAAAATGGTTCGAAGAAAACAATCCCGAACCCAAAACGGAGCTTCAACATTATTCTCCTTTTCAGTTATTGATGGCTGTAATCCTTTCTGCTCAATGCACAGACGAGCGAGTTAATAAAACAACTCCCACCCTTTTTGAAGCATATCCCGAACCTGAAGTATTAGCTGCCGCAACTCCCGAAGCAGTCTATTCATATATCCGTTCTGTTTCTTATCCAAATAACAAAGCAAAGCATTTGGTGGGAATGGCAAAGAAACTAATGGAAGATTTCGGCGGAGAAGTCCCCAAGACAATCAAGGAATTGGAAACTTTGCCCGGCGTAGGTCGAAAAACAGCCAATGTAGTCGCCTCCATTATCTATGATGTACCTGCGATTGCCGTTGATACTCATGTTTTTCGGGTCGCGAATCGGATTGGTTTAACTAATAATTCAAAAACTCCTCTCGAAACCGAAAAGGAACTCAACAAATACATCCCAAAAAACCTTTGGTCAAAAGCTCATCATTGGTTGATTCTTCATGGAAGATATACTTGCATCGCCCGCAAACCGAAATGTGAACAATGCGGACTACAATCTTATTGTAAATATTATCAGACTTCAATTAAAAAATAAGGGATCAAGTAGATTTCTTTGTTGATTGTCTTACTATCAAGCAAAAGTTTAGTTAACCTAAAGATGATATATATATATCTTTGGAGCAGATTTTATCCTCAGAGGATGAAGCCCCGAACCTCAGAGGATGAAGCCTCGATCCTCTGAGGATGAAGTCTCGATCCTCAGAGGATTCTGAATTGACAGATAGAAGCTTTATACTTGGGGAAATAAAACTTTTAAAGGAGGACGAGAGAAAATAAAACATTACACATTCAACACTAAACAAACTCTCTGACAACCGACTAAGTAGTCACATCCTTTATCACCAAAGAAGCTAAGACCATTCCGAAAGTTGCAGTAACAGGCATCATACTTCCGTTTGCATCTCCTTCTGTTTTATTTTTTAATCGTTCGTCGCTATATACGCATTGAAACTTCCTTGTGGGAAATTCGGTTTTCTTGAACTGTTGACGTAAGGCGCGAGCCAAAGGATCGCCTTGAACTTTCCAAAATTCCGACACCCGAACGCGCGTAGGGTCTATTCTCAAGGCAGCTCCCATAGAAGAAAACAAAGTAGCGTTTGTCTTGCAAGCAGTTTGTATTAAATGTATTTTATCCTTTACGCTATCGATGGCATCAATGATATAATCATATTCTTCCAAGTGAAAATCCGCCGAACTTTCCTGCGTGTAAGCCTGCTTACTTATATCGATCAAAACATGGGGGTTGATTTTTTCAAAATGCGACTTCAACACTTCCACTTTATAGGCTCCTATGGTTTCCGTATTGGCAGGTAATTGACGATTGATATTAGATGTCACCACCTTGTCGTAATCTACTAAAGTAATTTGACCGATTCCGGATCGAATCAAAGCTTCCGCACACCAACTTCCCACCCCTCCGAGACCAAAAATGATGACTTTCTTCGTTGAAAATATTTCATAAAAATCTTCTCCTAGTAACAAGCTTATTCTTTGAAAGATATCTGCCTGTTGATAACTTTTAGGTAAATCTTTTTTATTTTTTTCGCTCATATTTCTATTTTTCTATTATCTTTGCAGCCTGCTTTTTTCTGAGTTAGATACCTCAGGCATGAAAGCAGTAATACAAAGATAAGAAAATAATAGTTTAATTCGTTGTATTATGAATCTCCTTGAAGGAAAAATGAGCAAATATGATGCTCCACAAAAGTTTAAAGCCCTTGGGATCTACCCTTATTTCAGAGAAATAGAAAGCGACCAGGACACTGAAGTAACTATAAATGGTAAAAGAGTCTTAATGTTTGGCTCTAACGCCTATTTAGGACTTACTAATCACCCAAAAGTTAAAGAAGCAGCCATCAATGCCGTAAAAAAATACGGTACAGGTATGGCAGGAAGCCGTTTTCTTAACGGTACTTTAGATATACATGTCGAACTGGAAAAGAAAATCGCAAAGTTCATGGGAAAAGAAGACGCCATAGTCTACCCCGCCGGACTTATGGTTAATGTAGGCGTTGTTTCCTGCGTAACCGGTCGCGAAGACTATATTATCTGGGACGAACTGAATCATGCATCTTTAATAGAAGGACAGAGATTATCTTTTTCTCAAAAGTTAAAGTACAAACATAACGATATGGAGTCGTTGGAAAAGCAACTTGAAAAGTGCGATCCCGATAAAATAAAACTTATTGTTATGGACACCGTCTTCAGTATGGAAGGTGATGTTGCAAATCTGCCTGAAATAGTTCGCCTTGCTAAGAAGTATAATGCCAATATTATGGCTGATGAAGCACATGGTATAGGTGTATTCGGAAAACAAGGCAAAGGTGTTTGCGATCATTACGGCGTTTCGGACAGTGTTGATTTAGTGATGGGAACATTCAGTAAATCCTTAGCTTCTATCGGCGGATTTATCGCAGCATCTGAGGCAATTACTAATTATTTACGTCACAATTCCCGTACATATATCTTTAGTGCCAGTAATACTCCGGCAGCAACAGCAGCTGCAAGCGTTGCTTTTGATATTATGATAAATGAACCGGAGCGTATAGAGAACTTATGGAAATTAACCGAGTATGCATTGAATGGTTTCCGTAGTATCGGTTGCGAAATAGGCAATACATCAACTCCGATTATACCTATATATATAAGGAATGATGAGAAAACATTTTTAGCAACTAAAATGCTTTTCGAAGAAGGTATATTCATTAATCCGGTAGTCTCTCCTGCTGTTTCGCCCGAACAGAGTTTAATTCGTTTTTCCCTTATGGCTACTCACACTACCCAGCAAATTGATTACACCATAGATAAAATGGAGAAAATACTCAAGAAGGTAGGCGTACTTCAACCTCAAGCAGTTTACGGATTATAATCATTATTATTTAATGACTCATATAAATTATTTCAAAGGATTAAATATTGCCATCACCGTCAGTGACAAAGATGGCAATGTTCTTTGGATGAATCCAAAATCTCAAACAGTTAATAAAGGAGACTATACAGGTAAGAATCTTTTAGACTGTCATCCTGAACCCGCTCGTACTAAATTGATTGAATTACTTAACAATCATGAAACCAATGCCTATACAATTGAAAAGGGAGATGTAAAAAAGTTAATTTATCAAACTCCTTGGTACGACGACAACAAAGAATTTGCAGGCTATGTAGAATTTTCAATAGAGATTCCGTTCGAAATGCCTCATTACGTAAGAAAACCC
>DAIPZW010000147.1:0-4826 GCA_036781965.1 Bacteroidales bacterium | reverse complement strand
AATAGCCTTTCAAATTGTTACAAAAAAGAGTTTTTTTTACGAAAAGAATTTCAGATTCCATATTCAATATTTCAAATTACAGGTTTCTAATTCAGGATATTAAATTGTTTACACGCCTGGCGTAATCTTAAATCTTGATTTTTGAATCTTAAATAAAAATATATTTCAAATGAAACATCTAATATTAATAGCATTAATGATGGCATTGATGGTTTCTTGCGTAAAAAAGCAAGAAGCAAGCCTCAATTCTCATATTCATGATCATGAAAATTGTGGTCATGATCACGAACATGACCATTCACATGATCACGATCACGGTCATTCTCACAGTTCTGACGAACATAATCACGATCCGAACGCAATTATTTTTACACCTGAACAAGCTGCTAAAATAGATTTCGCAGTTGCTAAACCGGAAGTAGGACCTTTCGGACAAGTAATTAAGACAACGGCGCAAGTTCAATCTTCAGGTGCGGACGAAACAGTAATATCAGCAAAATCTTCGGGTATGGTTGTCTTTGGAAAAACCTTTGCCGAAGGACAAGCAGTAAGCTCGGCTGCAGTTTTGTTTACTATTTCCGGTTCGGGAATAGACAATAATTCGATGGTTCGCTTTACAGAGGCAAAAGCAAACTTCGAAAAAGCAAAAGATACCTACGAACGGGCAAGTCAGCTTACTGAAAGCAAGATTGTTTCCGCAAGCGAATTTCAATCTATCAAAGCAGAATATGAAGTGGCGCAGGCTACTTATGATAATTTGCAGCGCAATTTTTCATCTCAAGGACAACGAGTTTCTTCTCCTATGAATGGATTCATCAAACAATTGATGGTTTCAAACGGACAATATGTAGAAGAAGGACAAGCTTTATTTTCTGTTTCGTCCAATAAGACTTTATTGTTGAAAGCCGATGTTTCGCCTAAATTTATAAATGAATTAGCGACTATTTCAGGGGCTACAGTAAGGACGGCAGATAAGAAAATGTACGATTTGGACGACTTGGGTGGCAAATTAATTTCTTATGGAAAAACACTTTCCGAAGGCAATTATATGATTCCAGTCACATTTCAAGTAAATAACCAAGCGGCTTTCATTCCCGGCGGTTTTGTTGAACTGAATATTCGTACACAGTCGAGTAATCAAGCCATGTCTTTGCCAAATACGGCTTTGACCGAAGAACAAGGTCTATTCTTTGTTTATGTACAACTATGCGGCGAATCTTATGAAAAGAGACAAGTAGAAACAGGAGGTACGGATGGAATCAAAACAGAGATTATATCCGGAATAACACCGAATGAACGGGTGGTTGTAAAGGGAGCCATGTCGGTTAAATTGGCTCAAGCTTCAGGAGCATTAGATCCTCATGCGGGACATGTACATTAATATCAAAAATCATGCTGAATAATATTATAAAATTCTCGCTCAACAATAAATTATTCATATTGTTGGCAGCAGTTATTTTGGTATTGTATGGTGTATATACTACCAAAGAAATGGATATTGACGTTTTCCCTGATCTTACAGCGCCTACAGTGGTGATTTTAACCGAAGCAGAGGGGATGGCAGCCGAAGAAGTGGAACGTTTGATTACGTTTCATATTGAAACTGCCGTGAATGGTGCGACAGATGTTAGACGGGTTCGTTCTTCTTCTATGCCCGGTTACTCTTTCGTCTGGATAGAATTTGATTGGGGTATGGATATTTTCAAAGCTAGACAGATTGTCAGTGAAAATATGTCTAAGATTTTGGAAGAAATGCCAGAAGGAGTTACACCGATTATGGCTCCGCAGTCTAGTATCATGGGAGAAATTCTATTTATCGGTATGCAAGCCGATACAACTTCCTTGATGGAGTTAAGAACCTTAGCCGAATGGGTGGTTCAACCGGTTATATTGGGAACAGGAGGCGTTTCGCAGGTGACAATAATAGGAGGAGATTACAAGCAATATCAAGTCCTTGCCGATCCTCAGTTGATGAAGTACTACGATGTTACTTTAGATGAACTATCTTCTGTTTGTGCTACTATTTCTGATAATTCTACCGGTGGGGTGGTTCGTGAATATGGAAACGAATATACCCTTCGGGGAATGGGAAGAACGCATGACCTGGATGAATTAGGGAATACGTTTGTAAAGATGAACGGCGATAAACCGATTTACTTAAACCAAGTGGCGAAAGTAGAGGTTGGAAAAGCCGTTCCAATGGGTGTGGCTTCTCAAAATGCCAAACCTTCTGTCATTCTTTCCATATCTAAACAACCAAATATCAATACACTTAATGTAACTAAAGCAATAGAACAGAATTTAGCTGACTTGGAAAAGACACTTCCTCCGGATGTTACGATAGATACGACTATCTTCCGGCAAGCAGACTTTATCAATACTTCGGTAAATAATGTTTCCCGTGCCTTAATAGAAGGTGCAATTTTGGTTGTTATTGTTTTATTATTGTTTTTGGGTAGTTTCCGTACCACTATCATCTCTATCATTGCCATTCCTTTGTCATTGTTGGCAACAGTAATTGTTATGCACTGGCTGGGAATGAACATAAATACGATGAGTTTAGGCGGAATGTGTATTGCAATTGCTTCTTTGGTCGATGATGCCATTATTGATGTGGAGAATGTATATAAACGTTTGAAGCAGAACTATCAGAAACCGAAAGAAGAAAAGGATTCCACTTTTAATGTGGTATATAATGCTTCGCGTGAGATACGTTCTTCCATCTTAAATGCAACATTGATTATTATTGTAGCCTTTCTTCCGTTGTTTTTCTTATCGGGTATGGAAGGACGAATGCTTAAACCACTGGGAATAACCTATATCGTTTCGCTTTTCATATCCTTGATTGTTGCAATGACGGTTACTCCCCTGCTTTGTAAATTGCTTCTTACTAATGATAAGTATTTGGAGAAAAATCAAAAAGAAGCATGGATGGCAAGAAAGACGACAAGTATTTATAAGTCTTCTTTGAATTGGGCGTTGAAACATAAATCTTCGATTATAATCTCGACAGGCTTGGCATTAGTCCTAGCTATTGTTTTATCTTTCCGCTTAGGAACCACTTTTCTTCCTGAATTTAATGAAGGAGCTTTAACCATTTCGGCAGTATGTCAGCCTGGTGTATCCTTAGATGAGAGCGATCATTTGGGGAATATGATGGAAAAAGAATTATTAAGTATTCCTGAAGTAACAAGTACGGCTCGAAGAACAGGACGTGGAGAATTGGATGAACATTCACAGTCCACAAATGGGGCGGAAATCGATGTGAATTTTATTTTAGATAAACGTTCAAAAGAAGAATTCGTAGCAGAAGTTCGGGATAAACTAGGACAAGTTCCAGGAGTAGCTACAACTGTCGGACAACCTCTAAGCCATCGTATAGATCATATATTATCGGGAACAAGAGCTAATATTGCGATTAAATTATTTGGTACTGACTTGAAGGAATTGTACCGTATTGGAACTAATATTCAGAATACGATTTCCGATATTTCCGGATTGGTGGACGTTAGTGTAGAGCAACAAACCGAAGTTCCCGAAATACAAATACGTCCGAACCGTATGATGTTGGCTCGCTATGGTATTACGATGGAAGAATTCAATCACTTTATAGGTTTAGCTTTTGCGGGAGAAAAACAAACGGAAATCTTTGAAGGACAACGTAGTTTTGATTTGATTCTTCGCGTTACTCCGGAATATACAAATACGATTGAAGGTATCCGTGCTTCTTTAATTGATACAGGCGACGGAAATAAAGTTCCATTGGAAGAAGTTGCTGAAGTAATTTCCTTTATGGGACCTAACTCTGTCAGTCGTGAGAATGTACAACGTAAGATAGTTATTTCGGTAAATATAGCAGAACGGGATTTAGGTTCGGCAGTGAAAGAAATCCAAGAGACAATCAGTTCTCAAATCAATTTACCTGAAGGCTACCGTATAGAATATGGAGGACAATTCGAGAGTGCGGAAAGAGCTTCTCGTACCTTGTTGATCGCTTCTATACTTGCCATCTTTGTTATATTCTTGCTACTTTTCCAAGAGTTCAAGAATCTAAGGTTATCAAGCTTGCTTTTGGTTAATATGCCGCTTGCATTGATCGGAGGAGTAATTTCCATTTCGCTTTCTTCGTCCGTAGTGAGTATTCCGTCTATCATCGGTTTCATTACATTGTTTGGAGTAGCTACTCGTAACGGTATTCTCTTGGTTTCAAACTATGAACGCTTGCGTGCAAAAGGAACTCCATTGGAAGAAATCGTAAGAAGAGGTTCGGCTGATAGGTTAAATGCAATTTTGATGACAGCCATTACTTCCGGATTAGCTTTATTACCTTTGATTTTCCAAGGAGATAAACCCGGAAATGAGATACAAAGTCCGATGGCTATCGTAATTTTAGGAGGATTGATAACTTCAACAATCCTTAATCTATATATCGTTCCAATATTTTATGAAATGATGAACAAAAAACAACAACAGTCATGAAAAAAATAGCATATATACTATGTTTGCTTACTCTTGTCTTGCCATTGCACGCTCAGCGGCAGGACTTGCTAAGTCAAATAGAGCAAAATAATACTGTGCTTCAAGCTTTGCGTAAGCAAGCTGATGCAGAAAAGATAGGTAATAAGACTGGTATTTATCTTGAGAGCCCGGAAGTTGAGTTTGGACATAAATGGGGCAAAGGAGATGAAACAATCATGGAGTGGGAAGTTACACAAAGCTTTGATTTTCCTACGGCTTATTATCACAAAAAGAAAGTAAGTGACGGACAAAATGATTTAGTTGAGGTTCAATATTTAATTGAACGGAAAGACGTTTTGTTTGAAGCT
>DAIPZW010000146.1:0-4838 GCA_036781965.1 Bacteroidales bacterium | reverse complement strand
AATATTTTTAAAAATAAAGCTTATATTTCAAGATATATCTAATGCATTAATAGTTAGGGAGATAAAAAAGAGGGAAAATCAAGTTTTATCTCCCCTCTCCTATTTTAATTTTGTAGAAAAATCCGGAGTTATTATCTGCGGTTATTCTTCTTTTGTTGTTCTTTAAGTCTAGCTTGTTGTTGGCGCTGAGCTTCTTCCAAACGAGCCATGAAACCGGATTTCTTTTTCGGATTTTTTGCCGATTTCTTTTTATTTGCTTCTAATTTGGCTAATACTTTGTCTTCATTGACTACCATTCGAAAAATTATTGTCTGAAGAACCGTGATTAAAGTGGAAATCAAATAATAATAGTTCAATCCTGATGGGTAAGAATTTAGGAAAAAGAACATCATAACCGGCATCAGATACATCATCATCTTCATACCCGGCATTTGTTGTTGTCCTCCTCCGGTAGCTTCCATATTGAATTTTTGGAAAACAATATTGATGATCGTAAATAACAGACAGAATAAACTAATATGATTGCCTAATGCCCAAGATATGAAAGGAATATTTGCATCCCAACTAATGATAGCATCATAAGTCGAAAGGTCCGGTACCCATAAGAAACTTTGATGTCTTAATTCGATAGCACTTGGGAAAAACCAGAAGAGCGCTATCAAGAAAGGCATTTGTAATAATAAAGGTAAACATCCTGCCATTGGATTTACTCCGGCTTGTTTATATAGCGCCATCGTTTGTTGTTGGCGTTGCATAGCTTGTTCTTGTCCGGGAAATTTTTCATTGATGACTTCGATCTGAGGTTTTAAAACTCTCATCTTTGCAGAAGACATAAAAGACTTATAAACCAAGGGGAATAATCCGAGTTTAATGATCAATGTAAGGATAAAAATCGCAATCCCTAAGTTCATTCCGAAGCTTATCAACCAATCGAAGATAGGGATAACTATGTATTTATTGATTGGGCGTAACCAACTCCAACCCATAGGTACTAATTTCTCTAATTTCAAGTCTTGTCCTTCAAATTTATCCTTATCATAGCCTTTCAGCATGGAATACTTATTTGGACCAAAGAAATAAGTAAAATTAATGCTTGCCGTAGCTTTAGGGTTATATGCTAAGTTAGAGATGGTGTTGTATTCTTTCAAATATGGATCGTTTTTATCTTCGTATTTCACGGAAGTTAGTTTCGTTACGTCAAAACTATTTTCAGCAATAAGCACAGAAGAAAAGAATTGGTCTTTATAGCCGATCCATTTAATTTTTGACGACTCATCTTTCTTGTCATTCTTGCCTTCGCTAAGCTTTTCTACGTCATCATTTAATAACTTATACATAAGATAAGCATAGCGTTCTTCAAAGCTACGTCCTTTTTCTTGTTGGCGAACCTTTTGATTCCAATTTATCGTTAAGTTTTGAGTTGCCGGAGCAAAGATATTCTCCATGTTATGAGGAAGAATAGAGAAATCCACTAAATAGTCATCATCATGAAGCGTATAAATAAAGTCTATATAGCCATCTCCGTCATCTGTCTTTAATCGCATGCGAGCAGACTTGTCCGAATCTTGAATGGTCTCAAAATAAAGTTGATTGGTAGTGATTGTTTTTGCATCGAAAAGATAGAAAGAAAGACCAAAGTCAGCCTCATCGCCATCAAAAAGGCAAATCGGAGTATCTTTTCCTGCTTCAAAGTCTTTGTAGTCATTATAATCTTTCAAGCGAACCGAATAAACGCGCCCTCCTTTATTACTCAGTGTAAGTATGATGTTATCATTTTCTAGTGTAATGAAAGACTCTTCGCCTTCAACCGAAAGAGCAAAGTCGCCGTAAGTACTTTTTAAGCGTTGATAACGAACACTGTCTTGATTGGTGTATACTTCGCCTGTTTCATTGTCAATGCTAACGTTTTCGCTTGCTTCTTGCAGCTCGCGAGCTTGTTGTTCTACTTGTTCTCTGTCTCTTTGCACTTGCGCAATAGAGTCGGCTTGCCTTCTTTGGGCTTCTAATTGTTCTTCACTTGGTTTGTTCAAGTATGAAAACCCAAACATAACCGCAAAAATTAAAATAAAACCGATAATGGTGTTCTTATCTAAAATGGATTTGTTCTCGTTCATTTGTTAATTGTTAATGGCTGCTTCAATAAAATCTAAAAATAAAGGATTGGGGTTTACAACTGTACTGTTGTATTCCGGGTGATATTGTGTTCCCAGATACCATTTCAGTTCAGGTATCTCAACCACTTCTACCAAGCCGGAATCAGGATTAATGCCCACACATTTCATCCCATTTTTTTCATATAATTCTTTGTATTCATTATTAAACTCATAGCGATGGCGATGACGTTCTTGAATTAACTCTTCGCCATAAGCATGATATGCTTTGGAGTTTTTATCTAATTTGCATTTATAAGCTCCTAAACGCATAGATCCTCCCATGAAAACCAAATTCTTTTGTTCTTCCATGATGTCGATCACTTTATAAGGAGTGCCTTCATTGATTTCGGTAGAGTTAGCATTCTCCAAACCTAATACATTTCTTGCAAATTCGATTACCATACATTGCATGCCTAAGCAAACGCCAAAGGTTGGCTTATTATTTTCACGGGCATATTTCAAAGCCGCAAACTTTCCCTCCAGTCCTCTTTGTCCAAAGCCAGGAGCAATCAAAAGACCGTCCATATCGCCTAATAGCTCGGCAGCATTTTGATCTGTGATCTTTTCAGAAGAGATAAAGTTTAAGTCTAATTTGCGTTCGTGGTAAGTAGCCGCTTGAAGAAGAGATTCATTGATGGATTTATAAGCATCAGGCAATTCTACATACTTTCCAACCAAACCAATTTTCACGGTTTTAGTTGCATTTTCCATCTTATCAACAAAGAGACTCCAATTTGTCAGTTCCAATTTACTATCAATCGGCATGCCCATCTTTTGTAGAATTATTTCGTCCATTTTCTGTTGAGCTAATACCAAAGGAACTTTATAAATACTTGGCACATCGTAAGATTGAACTACGGCATCTTCATCTACATTGCAGAACAATGCTACTTTCTTACAGATGTTTTTGGATAATTCTTGTTCGGTTCGAAGCACTAATACCTGAGGTTGTACACCTTGCTCCTGCAACATTTTCACAGAATGCTGAGTCGGTTTGGTTTTTACTTCTTTCGCCGCCGACAAATAAGGAACATAAGTAAGATGAACGCATAAACAATTCTTTCCTAACTCCCAACACAATTGTCTAACGCTCTCAATGTAAGGCAAAGACTCAATATCTCCAACCGTACCGCCAATTTCAGTAATCACAAAATCAAACTCTCCGGTTTTGCCCAAAAGCATGATATTGCGTTTTATTTCATCTGTGATATGAGGTACTACTTGGACGGTTTTTCCAAGGAAATCGCCTTTGCGTTCCTTGTTGATTACATTTTGATATATACGTCCTGTTGTAATATTATTAGCCTTGGTTGTAGGTTGATTAAGGAAACGTTCATAATGCCCTAAGTCCAGGTCAGCTTCATGACCATCGACCGTAACATAGCATTCTCCATGCTCATAAGGGTTAAGAGTTCCGGGATCAATATTAATATAAGGATCAAATTTCTGAATAGAAACTTTATAACCTCGGGCTTGAAGAAGCTTACCCAATGAAGCGGCAACAATTCCTTTCCCCAATGAGGAAACAACTCCGCCTGTAACGAAAATATACTTAGTATCTACCACGATAGTTTTACTTTTAAGCGCACAAAGATAATAAAAAATCACAGACTTTTTATTAATTGAGAATTGAGAATTGAGAATTGACAGCAAAATAATAGAAAAAGGGAAAACAAGAAGCCTTTCGAAAAGTCACGTTTCCATTTAGCATCAAATAAACAACATTTATTCAAGAAAATATCCTCAGAGCTTTTAACTTTCATCCTCTGAGGATCAAGCCTCGATCCTCAGAGGATCAAACTCCGATCCTCTGAGGATGAAAATTGAAGATAAAATTGATAACTGTTATTGAAACTGACAGGGTGTGGAGCATATCGGACTCGAACCGATCACCTTTAGACTGCCAGTCTAACGCTCTAGCCAGATGAGCTAATGCCCCGCTTATGGGTTTCTGCGGACAAAGGTAATATAATTTTTCAATTCCTTGTTTATTAAGGATATTTTATTTTCTAACTCGTTTTTCGTTTTTGGCAGCAAAATCTTTCCAGCTGTTATACTTAGCATCGGCAACAGGGCGACTGCTTTGCAGGAAATGACAAAAGGCAGCGGCTAATCCATCAGTTGCATCCAGTTGGGGCAACATTTTCCCCTGGGGAATATGAAGCATTCGACGCAACATATCAGCCACTTGTTCTTTCGAGGCACGACCATTGCCCGTTATCGCCATTTTAATTTTCAAAGGTGCATATTCAACAATCGGAATATCACGAGAAAGGGCTGCCGCCATAGCGACTCCTTGTGCACGTCCGAGTTTAAGCATACTTTGAACATTCTTTCCGAAGAAAGGAGCTTCGATGGCAAGTTCATCGGGAAGAAATTCGTCGATAAGACTAATGATTCGTTCAAAAATACGGCGTAGGCGCAAATAATGGTCATCATATTTATTTAGTTCCAAAACTCCCATTGCCAACATTTCTGCTTTTCCGTTTTTAATGGTAAGCAATCCATAACCCATCACTGTGGTTCCGGGATCCACGCCTAAAATTATTCGTTCTTTAATCATCCGTACAAAGGTAAAATTAATTTACATTTTTAGATTTACGATTTTAGATTTATTTTCAACTTAACAAAAAGAAGCGCCTTGTTCTATCACAAGACGCTCCTTCCGAAACTAACACCAAACTA
>DAIPZW010000145.1:0-4867 GCA_036781965.1 Bacteroidales bacterium | reverse complement strand
TACGTCCCTTTTTTTTAATTCTCCACTCTCAATTCTTAACTCTCCATTAAATAAAAAAACTATCTTTGTAGGATGAAAATAGGAGATAGAGTACGTTTCTTGAATGCTGTTGGCGGAGGGATTGTTCGTAAGTTCAAGAACAAGGATATTGTGATTGTAGAAGAGGATGATGGTTTTGAAACTCCCGTATTGGCTCGAGAATGCATAGTGATTGAGACCAACGCGAATAATTATACCATAAAGAACGCCCCGAGTCCGGCTAAGCAAGAAGCAGAAAAAGTTTCGGAACCTATGCCGGAAGAAGAAAAATACGAAGTTGTTGAACTATCGGGCAAGGAACGTTTGAATCTGTTCCTGGCTTTCTTGCCGATGGATATAAAGAAAGTGGGCGATACGACCTACGAAACTTACCTGGTCAATGACAGTAATTATTTCTTATTCTTTAATTATATGTCGCGAAGCAATAATTCGTGGATCAGTCGGCATGCGGAAACGATAGAGCCTAATACCCGTCTGTTTATTGAAGAATTTTCTAAGGAGCAAATCAATGAATTGGAGAAGGTATGCATTCAATTTATCGCTTTTAAGAAAGATAAGCCGTATTCATTAAAGGATGCTTACAGTGTGGAGCTTAAAATCGACGGTGTGAAGTTTTATAAGTTGCATAGCTTCAAGGAAAATGAGTTTTTCGAAGACGAAGCTTTGATTTATCCGGTCGTACGAAATGATTCGCCCGAAAGAGAATTGCTTATATCGGCTACGGATTTACAAAAAGCGATGACCGAGAAAGACGAAACCAATCTATCCAAACAGTTTCCTGTTTATCAGTCTTCTAAAAGGCATACAGAGATCATTGAAATAGATTTACACATCCATCAACTACTTGATTCCACCGCAGGACTAGGTAATGCGGACATGTTGCAAGTTCAAATGGATAAGTTTAGGGAAATAATGCAAGCAAATATCGGGAAGAAAGGACAAAAAATCGTTTTCATTCACGGAAAAGGCGAAGGAGTTCTTCGAAAAGCCCTATTAGACGAATTAAAACACAAATATAAAAACTGTTTAGTCCAAGATGCCTCATTCAAAGAATATGGATTTGGAGCCACAGCCGTAACAATCCGATAAGAATGGCAGCTATCGAAATCGAAAGAAAGTTTTTAATTGCAGGAGATTTTACTCCTTATATAATAAGGAGCGAAGAAATCACGCAAGCCTACCTTTGCGTCTCGCCCGAGCGTACTGTTCGCGTGAGGATAAAAGGCGAAAAGGCTTTCATAACCATCAAAGGCGCAAGTAATGCCAATGGTTTTTCAAGATTAGAGTTTGAATATTCGATTCCAATCGATGATGCCCGACAGTTACTAGAGCTTGCCGAATCGGGATATATTCAAAAAGTAAGAAATTATATTCCTGTCGGCAATCATACCTTTGAAGTGGATGTTTTTCATGGCAAACACGAAGGCTTAATCATTGCCGAGATTGAACTAAGCTCTGAAGATGAAATTTTTGAACGTCCTAGCTGGCTCGGAAAGGAAGTTACCGGAGACAGAAACTATTATAATGCCTACCTTGCCTCTCAATCATAAATAAACACGTAAGATTCAATAAACTATGGAACATCATTTAGCACCCTAATCTTAGATTTAGCCCTGATACTAGGCACAGGGGCAGTCGTAACGCTTATCTTCCGGATGATAAAGCAACCGGTGGTGTTGGGATATATTATTGCCGGATTTTTAATCGGTCCGCACTTGAATTTGTTCCCTACCGTAGCGGACGAAACCAATATCAAGACCCTTTCGGAGATTGGAGTGATCTTTTTGCTCTTCGGATTGGGATTGGAGTTTAGTTTTAAGAAACTGATGCGGGTTGGAGGCTCGGCTTCGGTTACTGCCTTGGTCGAAATCATCTTTATAGTCATCGCGGGATACCTTACCGGTCAGGCTTTAGGCTGGTCAAAGATGGATTGTATCTTTCTAGGAGGAATGTTGGCTAGTTCTTCGACCACGATAATCATTCGCGCCTTCGATGAACTAGGAGTTAAGAACCGTAGCTATGCTAAAACCGTCTTCGGAGTCTTAGTTGTTGAAGATTTGGTGGTTATCTTGCTTATGGTTTTACTATCTACCATCGCCGTTACCCAACATATTGAAGGAACCGAACTATTATTTACTATCGGTAAACTACTATTCTTCCTGATACTTTGGATCGTTTTAGGGATATACTTGATTCCTTCCTTCTTGAAAAAGATTAAAAGCAAAATGGATGATGAAGGATATCTGATTCTGTCCCTTGGTTTGTGCTTGATGATGGTTGTTCTTGCCGTAAGTGTCGGTTTCTCTGCCGAGTTGGGTGCTTTTATTATGGGATCTATACTGGCTGAGACTACTTCTGCCGAGAAAATCGAACACGTTACTAAGCCGGTTAAAGACCTATTCGGTGCCATCTTCTTCGTATCTATAGGAATGATGATCGATCCAAAGGCTATGGTAGACTATGGATGGATTATCGGTTTGATTACGCTACTTGTAGTGGTCGGAAAAGTACTAAGTACGACTGCAGGCGCCGTTCTTTCCGGTCAATCTTTACGACAATCCATTCACGTTGGTATGAGTATGGCACAAATTGGCGAGTTTGCCTTCATTGTTGCTACTTTAGGGATGAGTCTGGGCGTAATAAGCGACTTCCTATTCCCTATTGCAGTAGGCGTTTCGGCTATTACCACCTTCACGACTCCTTATTTAATAAAGTATGCAGACAATTTTTATTTCTTTTTGGAGCGTATCCTGCCCGAAAGAACCTTGAAAGCCATCGATAATTATACTACAAGTACAAAAACAATACAAGCAGAGAGCGAATGGAAGCGGTTTACGAAAGCCTATTGGGTATCTTCTCTCGGCAATGCCGTTATATTATTGGCAATAGTCCTGGCAGGCACGCAATTCTTCCAACCATTCTTATTGAAAATGCTGCCGCTTTTCACAGCAAACATGATTACTTTGGGCGTAGTCCTATTAGTTTCGTCTCCTTTCCTATGGGCTTTGATGTTTAAGTTGCCAAACAATGCGGAATACAAGGATCTTTGGATAAGCAGGGACTATAAAAACGGACCTTTATTGGTTATGGGCTTCGTTCGCCTGTTTATCGGTCTGGACTTGATAGGCTATTTCACACATGCATTGTTTTTAACTTGGACTTCGGCGTTTATCGTAATCGGAATCGTGATTATCGCCCTCATTCTGTCCTCTCGTTATTTATTAAAAGTATATACACGAATCGAAAAACGGTTTATGTCCAACTACAATAGTAGGGAAATAGCCGAAGCTGCCTCATCTACCAATATGTTTAAGAAAGAATTTACTCACGCCAAGCAGTCATCTTGGGATATAGACCTGATAGATTTGGAAATGCGCCAAGATTCTTGCTTCATAGGCGAGATGATTAAAGATTTAGGTTGGTGAGAAGACTACGGGATAAACATTGTCTATATCAGAAGAGGAGACTATTTGATCTATGCGCCTAATCCCTATGAAATTTTATTCCCTTTCGACCATATTGGAGTGATTGCTTCGGAAGATCAATTGGATCAATTCCTGCCTGAATTTGATATAAAAATAGATATATCAGATATTTATACCAAAGTAGAAGACATCGTGATCGAAAAACACCTTATCGAAGAAGACAGTCCGCTCAACGGCAAAGAAATAAAAGACTCCGGCATCCGGGAAAAGAGCGATGCCCTCATTGTAGGCATTGAACGCGACTCGCAACACTTTCTAAATCCAAGTTCAAATACTATCTTCGAAACGAACGATATTGTTTGGATCGTTGGAGAGCGTCAAAAGTTGCAGAAACTAAACTTTTTAAAGTAAATCGCCGTTGTAATAGCAGAGTTTAATTTACACTTTAAAATTTTTACACTATGAAACATCAAATGCCTACGCTTCCTTACGCAAAAGAAGCATTAACTCCGGTCATAAGTGCCGAGACGATCAGTTTTCACTGGGGAAAACACGTGCAAGCTTACATAAATAATCTAAACAACCTAATCACCGGAACTCCTTTCGAGGAATCTTCATTGGAAGAAATTATTAAAACGGCAGAGGGGGGTATTTTCAACAACGGTGCGCAGGTTTGGAATCACATTTTCTACTTTAATGGGTTCTCGGATAAGCGGAATACGGATCCTTCCGGCGAACTTATGGACGCCATCGACCAGAGTTTCGGCGACTTCAACGCTTTCAGACAAGAGTTTGACAAGCAAGCCGTTTCCGTTTTCGGTTCGGGATGGATGTGGCTCGTGAAAAACAAAGAAGGCAAACTGGAATTGAAGAAAACATCCAATGCAGACAATCCCATACGCGAGGGATTTACACCTTTACTCGTAGCAGACGTCTGGGAACATGCTTATTATTTGGACTATCAAAACCGCCGCCCTGACCATTTAGCCTCCCTTTGGGACATTATAGATTGGGAAATCATCTCGGAGAGGTTTATTCAATAGTGGAGAGTTGAGAGTGGAGAATTAATAAACAACTCTCAATAACTAGCATAAGGAAAAGGATATTTAATATCTTTCTCCTTTTTTTTTTGAAGAAATAATAGATGTTTTGAAAAAAACTCCTCACCACCCGCCCTCTCCACCAGGAGAGGGAGCTAAAACAAGGGGATAATAAAAAAGTCCCTCTCTTGCAAGGAGAGGGATATAGGGTGAGGAAAGAAAATAAACATTAAACCCTAAGCATTCAACACTTATTTCAACTGATAGCTGTTGCCAATCGTTTCATACGCTTAATAATCTCTTGATTGTCATAGGTGAGCGCGACGGCGAAAAGTTCGGAAAGT
Source organism: Bacteroidales bacterium (assembly GCA_036781965.1). GTDB lineage: Bacteria > Bacteroidota > Bacteroidia > Bacteroidales > Azobacteroidaceae > Azobacteroides. Next base: position 19 of record DAIPZW010000145.1, on the reverse strand, counting down.
GAGGATTCTATATCATTGT
>DAIPZW010000144.1:0-4868 GCA_036781965.1 Bacteroidales bacterium | reverse complement strand
GAAATCTTCTAAAACCACTTGTGGCTTGGTGTTGACGTTTTATTCTTGGAATATATCTTTGTTTTCGAAATGGAATAAGGACATTCGTTAGCTTAACCTCCTGCCTTTCTTCTTTTTCTTGGGTTTACGAAGTGGTTGTTCATCTTCTGGATTAGACGCAATATCTGAAGCGGAGGGAAGAATGGAGAACAAAGAGGATAATCCGCTTAGTTCGTTCGTATGACTAACCGATTGCTCGGCTAACTGATCAAACGTTTGTACGTTTGGCTGTATGTCCGTACCAACGTTCTGCTGTGAGTCGGAAGTTGTTTTCTGCAATGGCGGTTGTTGGAGTGTTTTCAATTCTCGTTCTTGCATCTCCAACTTCTCTGCAACCGTTCCGTTCTTCATTGTATTGCAATATGCAAAGGTTTCTTGTAGGGCTCTTTGATAACCGAATAGCTTATCAAATCCTGTTTCTGATTGCTGGAATAAAGTTTTCCTATCAAATCCGCCTTTGATTGCTCCTTTTTTGGTATTGCGGTGATTGGTAAGCGGACTTAGCTTCTTTTTGTTGGATTGGTCTTTCCGGCTAACAATCAAATGGCAGTGCATATTCAGATTGTTTTCGGAACGATCTCGTTTAAAATGGATTTTGCCGAAGAATTTTATATCTTCCTCGCTTAGGTTCTTGTTGAAATTGCGTGCGTATGCCGGAATGAAGACTTCTCGAATATATCGCTTCATTGCTTCGGACTGCTCTTTCTCTGTCTTGCCCATTTGGGAGAGTTCCTTTTCGGAAGGGCTGACGTGAATAGCATAGAACTTCGCATCGCTCTTCATAAGTTGCCCAATATTACTATTTATCTGGCGAATGACTTCCGCTTTGGGAACATCATCGTCGGTGAGATTGAAGAATCTTTCAACGAATATGCCGTCGGCAATGCGTTCCATGTCTTCATGCTCGCAATAATTGGCGAGCTGGCGACAGCTTCCGGCATTATTATATGTACCTTTCGAGGGTGGCGGAAAGTCGATGTTCATATCTTACCCTTCTATCAGGTTGATAATTTCAGTCTTTAGATTCTCCTTTCGCTTACCGTCCATTACGCCACAAGCAGAGAGTTCGGAATACAACTGAATTAGCTTGAGTAATTTCTTCGTATTACGCTGTTGTGTTTGGGATAGACTGCTGATTTGCTTGCCCTGATTGTTAACCACTTCTGCATGTTGAGTAAAGACCTCGGTTAGTCTCTTCAAAACATTGTTTTGTAAGTCTCGTGAGGTTTCGATTTCTCCGGAAAGCATATCTCCAAAATCTTTCACTATGTTTTCAAAGCGAACAGCAATGGAGTTGGTAGCCCGAATCATCGGATTCAGTTGTTCTTCTTCAAAGTGCCGGATAAAACGAATAAGGTCATCCTGCCTTTTATTGATTTTTGCCAGTTCTGCTTTTGCCGACTCCGGTGGTTCCGATGGGTTGATACTCGCTTTATCGATATATGCAAAAGCAAGGCGGACAATCTCACCTTTTTTCAGATTATACCGCTTACACAGTTTGTCGATTAAGCGGTTAGTAGTTTTATCAATCCCGATGCTGGTTAAGCCAGTCTTTTGCTTATTTGGTGTCATTTTATAAGTTTTTTATGGTGATTTGAATACTCAAATCGTTGAATAATAAGTATTTGCCAAATTCGGATATAAAAGACTTTATAAAACCGAATTTCTTTATCTTGCTGGTTAACAGCAAGTACCCCGTAGGGCAAGAGGATAAGAACAGGACTTGTCCAGTTCCCTCTTGCTATATTGCTCTTCGTGAAGAGCCGTTGAAAAATAGCGCGTTCAACATAGCAAGCGTTATTCTATTTTCTTCGACTTTCGCCCGGAACCGGGATAAAGTTGAACATCATTTTGAGGCGGTCGCCAATCATCCCGCCGTAGAATTCTGACGAAGCAAGAGTCTCAAAACTGAAGTTGGTTGTGCCGTGAGTGAGTGCTCCAATGTCGGCACGAAGACTTAGCAGTTCGGACACTGGGCGAAGAATATTTCCGAAGTCTTGCACGGTTTTCGATTCTCTTCCGAACTCATCAATAATCAGCGGTCGTTGTGAGAAAGATTTCAGCGACTGTTTTATTATCTGCTCTTGAAGCTCCGTCGATTGAATAAATGTCAGGCAAGGTTGATTCATGGAATAGTTCTTCACGATGTGGTTATGAAGCAATGAGTATGTTTCCAGAATCACGCTCTTCCCACAACCAAATTTCCCCTGCAACATAATACCCTTATCCAAATCACCGGCAAAAGAAGAATTATTGGTGGCGTACAAATAGAGTTGCTCGATTATCGTTTCGTTGTTCTTGTCAATCACAAACTCATTCTTTTGGTTCCGTCGGGAAAGACTATACGTTCCGAACGAAACAAACAGCTCCCGAAATTCGGGATAGGCGAGCGGAAGAAATAACCGTCGGCGATGATTCTTTTCTTTTTCATCGGAAAGAATTTCTTGAACATCTCTTCGCAGAGCCTCGAACAATTTACGGTTAGTCGAAATCGCTTCCTGTATAGACAAATCCTTTTTGTTTTCCATTTGATTGACTATTTAATTTTTTGTCTTTAGTATTATTATAGTATGGTGAGGGTTTAGGGTGAGACTTAGATGGCAGAATCTGATACTTAGTTTTGACCCTATGTCCACCCCCAGAAACATAATCCAGCAAGCCCGCTTCTTTCAAGCGTTCTCGCCCGGACTTCAATACTTGCAGGGAAATGTTGGCGTTAGCGATCAATCTGTCGTTGGGATATTCGATCCATTCTTCCCAGAACGAACGATTTGCTAAATCCACGAGGAAGAAATACAGCCGTGTTTCGTTTCCGCTGAAATTCTTCTGTTCGTCAACTCGCCAGAAGTTGTCTAATAATTGGTAGAGATTCATTTCCGTCCGTTTTTGAATCGGGTTTGAAAATCTGCTTGTGCTTCAGCTTCTATCTCCTGAATGGTTTTCCGTTTGCTGTTGGAAATCCAGTCCAGTAGTTCATCTTCAAAGAAATAAAGTTTCTTGCCGTTTTTATAGGAAGGGAGTAGTCGCTTACGAACGAGCGAATACACGGTAGATTTGGCTTTGCCAATAATCTGGCAAGCCTGTTCAATACCAATCGGAACTCGTTTAGTAGGTGTAGAGTTCTGACTCTGGTTACACACAACTATTTCTTTGATTTGTGTAACCTCTTTAATAAGGTGCGCCACCGCTTCGGGTAGCTTGTCGAAAGTAATTTCGTTCACATTCATAACTATTGATTTTAATAATTCGAATGCAAATGAAGCAAGTGTTTCAACGGTGTTCAGGAACACAAAAGAAACACTTGAAAAACACTATGATTGGTGTGAGATGGTGGTTTTTAGCTTATTCCAATTTCTTCATAAAGATTATCTTATCTTCTCCAATTTGGTAAAAGTCCTCAATGACAGCGACGTTTTTGTATGCCAGCTTCTCATAGAATAAGCGAGTGCGTTCAAATTCCGGCAACCCTGAAGTTTCCACAATTAAGATTCTACCAGAAATCTCTTTTAATTGATCCTCTATATATCTCATCATTTGAGCGCCGATCCCTTTCGACTGTAATTCCTTCTGGACTGCTATCAAATAGAGGTTATAAGTCCCTTCTGTCATTCTTTCCGGGGCATAATAAGCAATAGCTATTGGGGTTTTGTCTATTTCTGTGGTTAACCACCGGTCTTGTGATTCTGAATTTTGAAAAAAATCATTCGTCATCTCATCCAGCATTCCCGAAGGAAACAGGTCATTCGAGCCAATGACATTCTTCAGTGAATCCATATCACATTTGGAAATATTTCGTATGGTCAATTCCTTATTTGTTTTCATCTTGTGTTTATTTATTTTTAGCAATCGCTTTCTCAATCTTAATCACTCCCTTCTTCTCGTCATCTTTCAGATGTCGCTTGATACTCTCTACTTCTGCGTCCTTGAAGACATCGAAGAACACGTTTTTAAGAAAATGAGCTATATCCATTTGATTTCTCGGCTTGAAGTGGTTCCAGATATTCCAACCGAAGTGGCGGAGGTCGTTTATTGTTAGCTTTTTGATTCTAATTGGTTTAAGCTCTTTCATATCCAGATTGTTGATATATACCTGTAGATTTTGAAGTAAAACTTCGAGGTCTTCTTCGGATGTGTATAGAACAAAAGTCTTTCTGGTGTATTCAATGGCAGTATTGATTTGTTCTTCTTGTTCCAAGGCTCTTTTCTGTAGCTGTTCTTGGCGGATTTCTTCCAGAGATGGAGCTTGAGGGGCGGTGTCTGTTGGTTCCTCTGGCTCTTCGACTACTGGTTCTTCAATCGCTTCTTCTATATTTTCTCGAATTGCTTCGATATTCTCTGTTAGTATCAACTGAACAGGATTTCCTGGCAGCTTCGCATGCTTTACTGGTTCTGTATCAGGTATATCTTCTGCTTCAAATTCTACATATTCAGTATCATATACACCGTCTCTTTCTTCTATTCGTCTTCGAATAAACGGGATTTTTGATAATAATTTGCCAATTATCGGCAACAGCATTCTATCCATAAAGGAATGGATGCTGATATAAACGATGACCTGAATGGCAACAGCTACCACGAAAATGATAAATAGCGAAAAACCATCGAAGCCTTCTTTAAGAGCAAACAAACGGACAATGGCTGCGATTGCCAGAATGAAGCAAGCGACAATCAAGTAAAGGACTATATAGTCTAGTCTGTTATTCTTCATTCTTCCAGATTTATATTGTTCAACTTTATCGCTTGTGCTGCTTTTTCTTTTTTCTCATCAACCACCTGTAGGCTCGGCAAATAACGCCTTGCCGTCTTGCGATGGTAGGTTTTTATCAGCC
>DAIPZW010000143.1:0-4870 GCA_036781965.1 Bacteroidales bacterium | reverse complement strand
ATCATGAAAAATGCGCCAAGAGCAAGCAATTTGCCCAACGTATGCGGGATAATATAGAATATCAATACAAAACCAACCGTCCGGATAGGAAGAAATATACGGGAGAAGCCAAACCTCCTCGCGGTGGACTTTTTGTTTTGAACTATCTGTATGAGAATACGACCATTCCTGCACTCTTTGCCGAACTATGTAACATCCGGAATGTCTATGATCAACAACGATACATCCCTTATCAGAACCGACAAGTCATGGTCGATTGGATGACGGAAGGCTTTGTTAGTGATTATAAAAAGGAAAAACAGAAGAAATAATCAGTCTTTTTCAGAAAATTGAAGGGTCCTTGACTCTTAAATCATTTACAGATTTACTTCTCTCTCATGTAAATATTGATCGGAGTTCCCGTTAGATTCCAATGCTTTCTTATTTGATTCTCCAAGAAACGCTTGTAAGGCTCTTTTACCCATTGCGGTAGATTACAGAAGAAAACAAAACTTGGCACTGCAGTATTCGGTAGTTGAGTGATGTATTTTATCTTAACCACCTTACCTTTATTAGTCGGCGGTGGCGTATTTTGTATAATTGGCAACATCACTTCGTTGAGTTTGTGAGTAGGAATCTTGGTTTTTCGATTCTGATATACTTCATTCGCGGTCTCTAATATCTTAAAGATGCGTTGTTTGGTTAATGCCGAAGAGAATATAATCGGTACATCCACGAAAGGAGCTATACGTTCATGAATAGCACTCGTAAAAGTTTTGATTACTTTGTTGTCTTTGTCTTGCACCAAATCCCATTTATTGACAACGATAACTAAGCCTTTCTTATTCTTTTGTACTAAGGAGAATATATTCATATCCTGTGCTTCGATTCCTCTTGTCGCATCAACCATCAAGATACATACGTCTGCATTTTCTATAGAACGGATGGCACGGATAACAGAATAGTATTCTATGTCTTCACTAACTTTCCCTTTTTTGCGGATTCCGGCTGTATCAACCAAGTAGAAGCGAAGTCCAAACTTATCATATAGGGTATGGATCGAGTCGCGAGTAGTTCCTGCAATGTCAGTTACTATGTTTCTATCTTCTCCAATAAAAGCATTTACTAATGAAGACTTGCCCGCATTCGGACGACCTACGATTGCTATTCTCGGAACGTCTTCTTCTATGGTTTCTTCTCCTGTTCGCGTGAACTTAGAAACAATTGCATCCAATAAATCTCCGGTTCCTGAACCGTTAATAGCAGATACATTATAAGGATCGCCTAGTCCTAACGCATAGAACTCAGCAGATTGAGCATGTAAATCAAAGTTGTCTGCTTTGTTAGAAACTACGATGACGGGTTTGGGACTTCTTCTAAGCATCAAAGCAATCTGATCATCAAGGTCAGTTGTGCCGTGAGCTACATCAACTACGAAGAGAAGTACATCAGCTTCCTCGATTCCTATTTGTACTTGTTTGTTTATTTCTTCTTCAAAAATGTCTTCCGAGTTTAATACCCAACCGCCTGTGTCGATAACAGAAAACTCTTGTCCTCCCCAAATTGCTTTTCCGTATTGTCGATCTCTGGTAGTTCCAGCCTCTTCATTAACGATGGCTTGGCGTGTTTGCGTTAAGCGGTTAAATAAAGTCGATTTACCTACATTCGGACGACCTACTATTGCTACTATGTTGTTCATATCGCTTCGTGTCTTTTATCTTAATCTAGTTTGTATCCAAATTGTTTCAGTAGGTTGTCTCGGCTTCTCCAATCTTTTTCTACCTTAACAAAGAGTTCGAGAAATACTTTTTTATCAAAAAATCGCTCAATGTCTTTCCTTGCCATAGAGCCAACTTTCTTAATGGCTGCTCCTTTGTTTCCGATGATAATACCTTTCTGCGTATCTCTTTCTACAATGATTAGTCCACGAATATGAATGATGTCCTCCGCTTCCTTAAATTCTTCAACAATTACTTCAACCGAATAAGGGATTTCCTTCTGATAATAGAGTAAAATCTTCTCTCGAATGATTTCCGTAACAAAGAATCTTGCCGGTCTATCGGTCAAAGCATCTTTTTCAAAGTAAGGAGGAGATTCCGGAATCAGTTCTTCAATCCTTTTCTTTAGGGGTTCAATATTGAATTTATTAGTTGCTGACAGCGGAATAATCTCTGCTTGAGAAATCTCTTTATGCCATTCTTCTACTTTTTCTACTAACTCTTTTTGATTAGTCAAATCAATCTTATTGATGACTAATAGAATAGGAGAAGAAGTCTTCTTAACCTTATCTAGAAAGAAATTGTTTTTATCCACTTTTTCTACTACGTCGGTCACATAAACCAACACATCCGAATCATTCAACGCTGACTCAGAAAAAGAAAGCATATTCTCTTGTAACTTATAATTAGGACGTAAAACGCCCGGCGTATCGGAATAAACGATTTGCATATCGTCGGTATTCACGATTCCCATTATCCTGTGGCGAGTAGTCTGTGCCTTCGAAGTGATAATAGAAATACGTTCGCCTACAAGTAAGTTCATCAAAGTCGATTTACCTACATTCGGGTTTCCTACGATATTTACAAATCCGGATTTATGCATTTACTTTGGATCGTATCCCCATTTCAAATAAGTAGAACCCCAAGTGAAACCACCGCCAAAGGCAGTTAGGATAACATTATCTCCTTTGAGAAGTTTACTTTCCCATTCATTTAAGCAGATAGGAATAGTTCCGGCACTTGTATTTCCATATTTCTGAATATTGATCATTACTTTTTCTATTGGAATATCCAAATAATGAGCAACTGAATCAATAATACGTAAATTAGCTTGATGAGGTACTACCCAATCAACATCTTCTTTTTTCAAGTTGTTTCGTTGAAGTAGCTCTCTAGTTGTCTTAACCATAGAGGATACTGCCATCTTATAAACAACTTGTCCTTCTTGCTTCATGTAGTGAAGACGCTGATCTATCGTTTCATGCGATGCGGGAAGAACAGAACCTCCGGCATAAACTCGAAGAATATCTACGCTATCTCCATTTGATCTTAAGATAGAGTCCATCACTCCAACATCTTCTGTCGTAGCTTCAAGTAATGCACAACCACAACCATCAGCAAAAATAGGAAGTGTGTTGCGGTCTTGAGTATCGGTTATGGTAGATAATACTTCTCCACTAAGAAGTATTACTTTTTTATATTTCCCACTGGTAATAAAAGAAGAAGCTACCTCTAATCCATATAAAAAGCCGCTACATGCTGCGCTCATGTCAAAGCCGAAAGCATTCTTCATTCCCATTCGCCAAGCAACTAAGTTAGCCGCTTGTGGGAATGTGTAATCAGGAGTAATGGTAGCGAATACTACAGCATCAATTTCCAAAGGATCGAAATCTTTCTTTCTTTGCAAATCTTCAATTGCTTTTTGCGCTAAATAAGAAACACCTCGACCTTCTTCAGGTTTGAGTATTCTACGCTCTTTGATTCCGATTCGTTGAGTTATCCATTCATCGGAAGTATCTACCATCGTAGATATTTCTTCGTTGGTCATCACGTACTTAGGAACATAAGCTCCCATTCCGGTAATTACAGCATGAATCTTTGACATAGCTTATATGTATTAATGAATAAAGATACAAAACGTCCTAAAAAGACAATCTGTTGCAATTATCTCTTTAGGACAAATTCTATAGTTAAAACCTTTGATAAGTTAAGCCTCAACTGTATTGTCGATAATTACTTTTCCTTTATAATACAATTTGCCTTCATACCAATGTGCTCTGTGGTACAAGTGGTATTCTCCTGTTGTAGGATCTAAAGCAATTTGAGGAAGAGTCGCTTTATAGTGAGTTCTTCTCTTGTCTCTTCTGGTTTTACCAATTCGTCGTTTAGGATGTGCCATTTTTTCTTATTTTTAGCTGTTATTATTAATCTATTATTTCAGATCTTTCAATGCATCCCATCTTGGATCTGTTGTATCATCATTATCACTGATGATTATATCTTCTTCGCTCTCTAATGCTTCTGCCGACTCATCTCCTTCTAAGCTGGCTGTATGTTTTTTTAATTTAGATGACATTTGTTTATTACATTTTCCCGGACCGTGTACGTGTTTAATTGGAATGGTCAATGCTACAAATTCATACAGAAACCAAGCCAAGTTAATGTATCCTTCTGTTTCCGGTATAATAACAATCTCATCACTTTCTTCTGAGAAGTCCTTTCCCATTTTTACAATCAAATGCGAAGTCGTTTCAACCGGAAGTGTCATATCATCCAAACAACGATCGCAAGGAATCATAACTTGTCCGTTTAACTGAAAAGAAAGATCATACATATCGTTTACTTTAGCAACAGTAAGCTGTACGTTCACTTTCCCTTTTTGAACTTCTTCTCCGTCAATGTGAGTAAAAAAATCATTGTCCAACAAATATTCAATCTCTTGAGTATTTTGTTGCATGTTTTTTAATTCTACTTTATAAGGATCAAATTTACCCACAATGAATCTATTTTATAAAAAACTGCGCAAAGATAGATATTAATTATCAAATTACAAACATTTATATCGTGTTAAATGCAGATAAAAGCCGATTTATATCTATTAAAAGTCGATCTTTCTTAAAATGGCAAATCGTCAGCCGGGTTTTCCGCTTCAAAAGGAGGAGCCGGCGCAACAAACCCATTGTATTGAGGAGGAGTATCTTGCGATGCTGTAGCATTAGTTGCTTCTATCTTCCAAGGTTTAACGTCTGTGTACCATCTTCCATTAAATTCGCGGCTTTCAAGGTCAAAATCAATCACTAAATCACTTCCTATCGGCAGTTGTTCGGCATTGATTTTACCTTAAATCCGCAACTATTCTCCTTTCATAAATAATTAAAGCGCTGGATAAAAGA
>DAIPZW010000142.1:0-4915 GCA_036781965.1 Bacteroidales bacterium | reverse complement strand
CGTTTATATTTGAAAGACTAATTATCCCATGAAAGTAAAAGTTATCAATACATCCAAACATGCACTTCCTGAATACGAAACCCCTCATTCTGCGGGTTTAGATCTTCGTGCTAACTTAGAAGAACCCATTACTTTAGGTTCTTTAGAGCGTGCTCTGATTCCTACCGGATTGTTTCTTGAACTTCCTGTCGGTTATGAAGCACAAATCCGTCCTCGTAGCGGTTTGGCTATTAAACATGGAATTTCTTTGGTGAATACGCCGGGAACTATCGACTCTGATTATCGCGGCGAAGTGAAAGTAATCCTAATCAACCTGTCCAAAGATCCTTTTGTTATTAATGACGGCGAACGTATTTGCCAAATGGTTATCGCACGTCATGAACATATCCAATGGGAAACAGTAGATTCGTTGGAAGAAACGGAACGTGGAGCAGGAGGTTTTGGTCATACCGGCAAATAATACTATGAAATATACTTTTATCCTTGCGCTGCTTTTTTTATTGCCTTCTTTTCTTCGGGCTGAAGAACAAAAAGGGAATAAGAAGTTTGATTATTTTTATTTGGAATCATTGCGATTGCAAGCAAAAGGAGAAAGTAGTGAGGCTTTTCATGCATTGCAACATGCTTTGCGGATTAATCCGAATTCTGCAGCAGCTTTGCGGGAAATGAGTCGTTTATATATAGAAGGAAATAAGTTTGAAGATGCTATTAAATCATTGGAAGAAGCAGTTCAAAAGGCTCCTGGAAATTTAGAATATAAAACAGACTTAGCTGCATTGTATGGAAGATTGGGACAATACCAAAAAGCGGCGGAAGTATATGAGCTATTAGCCAAAGAGCTACCGGATAAAATTGAACCCCACTTGTATTTAAGTGAATATTACATTCATCTTCGGGAGTTTGACAAAGCTATTGAGTCCTTAAATAATTTAGAAAATAATATCGGACTCAATGAAATTATATCTACCAAGAAATACCAACTGTATTTATACATAAAAGAACCGGATAAGGCTTTGAATGAAATAGAAAAGCTGATGGAAAAATATCCGCAAGAATCGAAATATCCTCTTTTGATAGGAGATTATTATCTTTTGGAGCAAAACAATCCGGATAAAGCCTTGACATATTATCAAAAAGCCTACGAAATAGACCCTAATAATGCTTTTTATTTTGTTTCGATGGCTAACTATTATGCTTCATTAGGCGATAATGAAGCGATGTATAGTGCTATAGAGAAAGCTTTGCTTAATCCTACGATGGAAGTGGAAGAAAAACTTCAAGTATTAAGTCAGTATGTTCAATATATTGTTAATCATAATGAAGATCAAAATAAATTGTCTCCTCTTTTAGAGATTTTGATAGAACAACATCCGCAAGATACGGAATTAAACGTATTGTATGGCGATTTCTTATTGGCACAAGGACGAAAAGACGAAGCGTATTTTCAATTTCAACTAGCAACAGACACAGATCCTGAGAATAGAGAAGCTTGGAATAAGCTTTTAAATATGGCAATTCAATCCAATCATACGGAACAAGTTATAGAAATTTCTAACCGCGCATTGATTTTCTTTTCCGATGCCCCTGAATTTTATTATTCTAAAGGGATTGCTTATTTAATTCAAGACAATCCTTCGGCAATGCTGGATACTTTTGAAGAAGCTATAGAGCAGGTTTCTTCAGATGATAGAATGATCTTGTCAGAGTTCCATCTCTTTATCGGAGATTACTATCAAGAAAAAGGAGATATGAAGAAAGCTTATGAACATTATGAGGAGTCGCTCGAATATAATGAGAACAATGCGATGGTTCTTAATAACTATGCTTATTTCTTAGCTTTAGATAAAACAAATTTGGATAAAGCGGAACGAATGTCAGCAAGAACTATTCAGCTGGAACCGGAAAATACAACTTATTTGGATACATATGCTTGGGTATTCTTTCAGAAAGGAAATTATACAATGGCTAAGTTTTATATAGAAACGGCATTGTCGCAAAAGAATACAAGAATAAGTAGCGATATGTTGGAGCATTACGGAGATATTCTTTACATGAACGGAAAAACAGAAAAGGCTTTGGAACAATGGAATAAGGCTCTTTTGTTAAAGGAAAGCAATAAGGAAGAAATATCGCCCGTGCTTAAGAAAAAAATCAAGGATAAAAAGTATTATGAAGATAAGAAATAAACAAATACTTACCGGCTTGCTTTTGATTCTATTGATAGGCTTGAACAGTTGTAAGAGTTCTCAACAATCTTCTTCGAATCAAGCTCTATTGAAGCAATTAAAAGCGGAAGAATATGTAAGTGCAATTGTAAGTTATGGGATTCATTATGATACTTTCACGGCTCCTGTTTCGGTTGCTCTTCAATCAGGAAAGAATGAGAAGAAACAATCCCTAAATGGACAATTAAGAGTGAAGAAAGGAGAAGGGCTTCAACTATCTCTTAAGTTGCCTGTCTTAGGAACTGAAGTCTTTAAGATGGTAATTACTCCCAAACAATTTATTTTGATAGACAGATATCATAAAATGTATTTATCGGAATCGATTGATAATATCAAGTTTTATTTTCCCTTTGAATTGGAATATGCCAACCTGGAAGCTTTATTCACGAATCATCTTTTCCTTCCGGGATACGAAGAAGTTGAGCCGAGTATGTATTCTAAGTTTAAGGTAAATGCAGAAGACCATCGTGTTTATTTGGATTATACAGATAGTCAAAAGATCAATTATGCCTTTACGAGTGATTATACCAACCGGATAATGGAAACAAAAGTAACTCAAAAGGGATTAGACGCTGAAGTAAGCTGGAAGTACAGTGATTTTGAGCTTCTTCCGAATCGACAATTGTTCCCTTCCAAAGAAACGATACTAATCAAGACACCTGATGATGAAATAAAGATGACAATCGACTTCAAGTCAGTAGAGTTAAACAAGAATTTTGAGGTAAGTATGTCACTTCCTAAGAAATACGAACAGATAAGTTTTGAACAATTCATGTATATAATAAAGACTTTGTAATGAAAAGCAAACTAGTATTACTCTTATTTATATTACTAAGCATTATTGTTTCCGGCCAACAGTCTAAAGAAGTAAAAGACTTGGAAAAGAAACGAGCCGCAGTAGTCGCAGCAATCAAAAAAACACAATCCTTATTGAATGAAAATAAGAGAAATACAGGAAACGTAAACACTCGTATCGCTTTATTAAGAGATCAGATCAACTCAAGAAAGAACCTAATCCGTTTATTAGACCAAGAGGTTACAGCAATTACTAAAGATATTTCCGCTAAGGAAGTAGAAATAAAACGATTAGAGAAAGAATTAGAAAGCCGCAAAGAGTCGTATGCCAAGAGTATTCAACATCTTTACATGAAGCGAAATTCCTCCAATGATATGCTGTTTGTTCTTTCTGCTTCGGACTTTAATCAAGCATTGAGAAGGGCTGTTTATCTGAAAGAATATTCTACTTCTCATAAGAAACAAGCGGAAGAGATCGCTGAAACTCAACAAGCCGTATATTCAGAGAAAGCAGCTTTAGAACAAAAGAAAGAAGAAAAGATCGCCTTACTTGCTTCGCGCAAGGAAGAAGAAAAGAACTTAGTTGCCGAAGAAGCTAAAATCAACGAAGAAAGAACCTTCCTGCAAAAAGAACAAAAGACAATTCAAGCTGATTTGAATAAGAAAAAGAAAGAAGAAGAAGCTTTAAGTAAGGAGATTCAACGAGTGATTGCTGCAGAAATAGCACGAGCGAAGCGAGAAGAAGAGGAAAGATTAGCTCGCGAAGCCAAAGCTGCCACTGCTGCGCAAGGAACAAAACCGACTCAAGGAACGAAGGAACCGGCAACGATGACCCAAACCAAAGAAGATGCCGCTCTGTCAGCTAATTTCGGAGACAATAAAGGAAGACTTCCTTTGCCTATTAAAGGTAATTATAAGATTATGAATTCCTTCGGTGTTAGTAGTAGAAACCCGCATCCGGGAATGGACTATAAAGGTTTGAACATACTGACTACTGCGGGCAATGATGCTGTAAGTGTCTTTGACGGAACGGTTCTTACGGTCGGCAAGATGGGTAAAACCAACGAAATATATATATTGATTAAGCACGGACAGTACTATACTTTCTACAAAAACTTTGAAACAGTCTATGTGAAGAAAGGAGATAAAGTGAAGAAAGGACAATCTTTAGGACGCGTTTATACGGACACATTGAAAGACGGAACTGTTCTTTATTTCCAATTGCTTAAAGGAGAACAATTACTGAACCCCGAACCTTGGTTATTAAAATAGATTTATGAACGACAAACAATCAGCCTTAGTATTATTTTCCGGTGGACAAGACTCCACCACTTGTTTATATTGGGCAAAAAAACACTTTGCGGAAGTAAGAGCCCTTTGTGTTACTTACGGACAAAGGCATTCCAACGAAGTTGAAATAGCGGAACGGATCGCTAAAAAGGCAAATGTTCCCTTTCAAGTCCTGGATGCTTCATTTATAAGTCAGTTGGCAGACAATTCTTTGACCAATCCCGATATGATTATGGATCAAGAAAAGCCCGATGATTCCTATCCAAATACTTTTGTTCCGGGCAGAAACCTTTTCTTTCTGACGTTTGCGGCTGTGATTGCTCGCACGTATGGTATCAAAAATCTTATTACAGGAGTTTCTCAAGCCGATTATAGTGGCTATCCCGACTGTCGAGATACTTTTATTCGTTCGACAAATGCAACGCTTAACTTAGCAATGGACGAAGAATTTATCATTCATACGCCTTTGATGTGGCTTACTAAAAGCGAAACATGGGGCTTAGCAGATGAGTTGGGCGTATTGGATATTGTTAAAGAAGAAACGTTGACTTGTTATAATGCTATCCCTGCCGAAGGATGTGGGCATTGTCCTGCTTGTAAGTTAA
>DAIPZW010000141.1:0-4917 GCA_036781965.1 Bacteroidales bacterium | reverse complement strand
AAAATATAAAGGTTATTTTTTTAAGGATAAAGTTTGTAAAACTGAAAGTAAGGAGAAGAAAAAGCAGGAGCTTTGTTTTTTATCTTGACATAGCGAAGACGCTATGCCAAACTTAGGAGGAGGTAAAATATTAATTCTCGCCATTGGGAATAACAATTAAACAGGTAAACAATTCAATGAATCAACATTTATTGATAACTGTTTTTATCGTATCTTTGCAAGAAAAATAATTTATGATTGCATATTTGCAAGTAGAAAATCTGACTAAATCTTTTGGCGACTTATTGCTCTTTGAAGATATTTCGTTTGGAGTGGGACAAGGACAGAAGATTGGTCTGATTGCAAAGAATGGTTCCGGAAAGACGACTTTATTAAATATATTGGTAGGCAAGGAAGATCATGATTCGGGGAGAATAACTTATCGGAAAGACTTAAAAGTCGGTTATTTAGACCAAAATCCTGAATTTAATCCTCATATTACGGTCTTAGAAGCCTGTAATGGTTCGTCGGATGCCATAAAAAAGAAGCAAATTCTATCGAAACTGAAAATAACTAACTTTGAACAAAAAATAGGAGAGTTATCCGGCGGACAATTAAAGCGTGTGGCTTTGGCAAATGTATTAATAACCGAACCGGATTTCTTAATATTGGACGAACCGACCAACCATTTGGATTTAGAAATGACTGAATGGCTGGAAGAGTTCCTTTCTCGCTCACACATGACCTTATTGATGGTTACGCACGACCGCTATTTTTTGGATCGTGTCTGTAATGAAATTGTAGAGCTGGATAATAAAACAATATATAGCTATAAAGGAAATTATAATTACTATTTAGAGAAAAGACAAGAACGGATTGAATCTCAAAGTGCAGAACTAGAACGTTCTCAACAGCTTTATAAAAAAGAATTGGAATGGATGAGACGACAGCCGCAAGCACGTGCTACAAAAGCTAAGGCGCGTATTGAGGCTTTTTATGAAGTGGAAAAAAAATCAAAGCAGACGGTTGTTAAAGATGCTATTCGTTTGGATGTAAAGTCTTCTTATATAGGTAGTAAAATCTTTGAAGTAAATTATATTTCCAAGCGATATGATGATTTGATTATTCTCAAAGATTTTTATTATAATTTCTCTCGCTATGAAAAATTAGGGATTGTTGGAAATAACGGTACGGGCAAATCAACTTTCATAAAGATGTTGATGGGAGTCGAGAAACCCGATGAAGGTTCCTTTGATATTGGTACAACTGTTAATTTTGGATATTATTCTCAAGAAGGTTTGCAGTTTGACGAACGGATGAAAGTCATTGATGTAGTTCAAAACATTGCCGAAGTTATTGATTTGGGAGGCGGTAAGAAATTAACTGCCTCGCAATTCCTTTCTCATTTTCTTTTCCCTCCTTCCCGTCAACAGGATTTTGTTCATAAATTGAGCGGAGGAGAACGTAGAAAACTTTATCTATGTACGGTTTTAATCAAGAATCCGAATTTCTTAGTTTTGGACGAACCTACCAATGATTTGGATATAGTTACTTTAAATATATTGGAAGACTATTTGATAAATTTCAAAGGTTGTGTTATAGTTATCTCTCATGATCGCTATTTTATGGATAAAGTAGTGGATCATTTATTAGTATTTAAAGGACAAGGCGAGATAAAAGATTTTCCCGGCAATTATACTCAATACCGAGATGCGGAAAAATTAAAAGAAAAAACGGAACAAAAAGAAAAGAAAGAAAGTAAACCGGAGCGACAAGCAACAGAAACTCGCAAACGAGAGCAAGATAAACAAAAACTTTCGTTCAATGAGAAAAGAGAATTGGAACAATTAGACAAAGAAATACCACAATTGGAAACTGAACAGAAAGAATTGGAAGAACAACTGTCGTCCGGACAACTTTCTTCAGATGATTTACTTAGTAAGTCGAACAGAATCAGTCAAATTATAGAAAACTTGGACGAGAAAACCCTGCGTTGGTTAGAATTGTCGGAAAAAGAATAAATCACTACCTTTGCTTTCCCGATGATAATAGAACGACTATCCATACTTAACTTTAAGAATATTCCGGAAGCAGAGCTTGTTTTCTCTCCAAAGATTAATTATTTATTTGGAAATAACGGAATGGGCAAGACAAACCTTTTAGATGCTTTGTACTACCTATCTTTTACCAAAAATCATAATAATTTGCCCGATTCACAACTGATTCATCACGGAGAAGAGTTTTGTGTTTTGCAAGGCTATTATACAGAAAAAGAAAATACAGAAGAAGTTTATTGCGGAGTTAAGCGTAAACATAAAAAGGTATTTAAAAGAAATAAAAAAGAATATGAACGCCTATCGGAACATATAGGATTGCTTCCTTTAGTCATGATTTCGCCCGCTGATATTGACTTGATTCAGGGAGGAAGTGAGGAACGTCGAAAATTTGTTGATGTGATTATAAGTCAATATGATAAAGAATATCTTCGTTTGCTTATTCATTATAATAGAATCTTGCTTCAACGTAATACTTTATTAAAACAAGAAACTTTTCCCGAAGAGACTTTTCTCCAAATCTTAGATGAACAATTGACAGAAACAGGGATGTTTATCTTTGAAAAACGGGAAGAGTTTGCCGCATCCTTTACTCCTTTGTTCAAAGACTATTACAATCAAATAAGTAAAGAAGGAGAACAAGTCAATTTCACTTACTATTCCCGATTACAAGAGAAACCCTTGGACGTACTTCTAAAAGATAGAAGAGAAAAAGATAGACTCTTGGGATATACTTCGGCAGGAATACATAAAGATGATTTTGATTTCTTAATAGATGACTTTTTGATTCGAAAAGTCGGCTCGCAAGGACAAAATAAAACTTATTTGATCGCTCTGAAGTTGGCTCAATTTAGTTTCTTATCCGAGAAAAACGGAAGTGTACCTATTCTTTTGTTGGATGATATATTTGATAAATTGGATAGTAACCGAGTAGGGGAGATTATTCGTTTAGTATCCCAGCCGCAATTCGGACAAATATTTATTACAGATACGAATCGTCAATATTTGACTGATATGTTGCCTTCGGAGAAAGATTATAAACTTTTTTTTGTTGAACGTGGAAATATAATAGAGCAATCATGAAAAAAGTTCAATCGCAACTACTTTCCAAAGTATTAGAAGATTACTTCAGCGAAAACCCTGAATTGGCAGATAGATTAGCTGAAAACAGATTATTAGCCAGTTGGGAAAAAGTTTTGGGTGCTTCTATTAGTAAATACACCGGAAAGATGTATGTAAAGAAGCATTGTCTTTATGTTCATCTGACTTCTTCTGTCGTAAAAAATGAATTGATGATGTGTCGGGAGCGTTTAATTAAAAATTTGAATGAAGAGGTCGGGCGAGACGTTATTTCCGACATTATCTTTGTTTGAAACTTTTCTCTTTTATTTATTTCTCTTTGAGCTTCTTGTACTCCTCTTTATATATGCTTTTGGGATTTGCATAATTCTCCTTGATTGCCTTTACTGCCGTTTGGATAGTTTTATCATCTCGCATATAAATCGGGAAAAAAGCTTCATCACCAAAATAAAAGCGAAGAACATAAGCATAAGCCATCGTAAGTATTTGGCGCGAAGATTTAGTAATTAAATAACTACGTCTTTTAATCCCTTGTTTTTCTGCAAATCGAACAATCTCCGGAAGTATTGAATCTTTTTCTAAGTGCAATAGCATGTCGGGATAAGCCTTGATCTTTTTTAATGTGTCCCGATTATGATCCGCATAATAGAAAGCAAATTGACTGAAAATATTCTTTTTCTCCAAATTCAAATAATAAGAAGTCAAGGAAGTTGTATCCATAGGAATAAATAAGTCGGGCATAATTCCACCTCCACCATAAACAGTTCTGCCGTGGGAAGTTTTATATAAGGTGGTCGTATCTAACTTTACTTTATCTTCATGAAAACTTTCGTCGCTCAATAAAAGATCAAACCATTCTTGATTATATTGTTTAGATCCCCCTAATTCATAAGGACGTTGTATATTTCTTCCCGAAGGAGTGAAATATCTAGCGATGGTTAAACGGAGAACAGAACTATCTGCCAATTGAATATGATTTTGAACCAAGCCTTTCCCATAAGAACGTCGTCCGATTATTAATCCACGATCATTATCTTGAATAGCTCCTGCTAAGATTTCACTAGCAGAAGCGGAAAGTTGATCAATCAATACGACTAATTGTCCATCTTGAAAGGAACCTGTCCCGTTGGCATATATTTCATTGGTAGGAATTGACTTTCCTTCAGTGAAAACAATCGGACAACCCGCAGGTAAAAACTCATTCGCAATATTTATAGCCGAGTTCATTGCACCTCCTCCGTTACCTCTTAAGTCAAGAATATAAGAAGTGCAACCTTTCGCTTTTAATTTTGCCAAAGCTTTTATAAATTCGTCATGAGTCTTGTGAGAAAACTTATCGTATATCTTTATTAATCCGATTTCATCCTCTAATTGATAAGCCGCAACTACAGTTTGTGTAGGGATAGTATCTCGTTTTAAAGTGTAAGTTAAAAGTTCTTCTTCCGGAGGACGAACAATTTCCAATTTAATAGTAGAACCTACTTCTCCATGCATAGGATCAATAATTTCTTCTATATTAGAATCTTTTCCTAAATAGTCGGTTTGATTAATACGAACTATTCTATCTCCGGTTAATAAGCCTGCTTGGTCACAAGGTCCGCCTTGAATAATTTTTGTAATAACTAGCGTGTCCAGGTAAGGGAATAAATCCACTTCAACGCCTATCCCTCCAAAAGAACCATTCATTTCTTCAATTAAAGTCTGGGCATTATTTTTAGGAATATAGGACGAATGAGGATCTAATTCATTTACAATGTGAGGAATCGACTTTTCTACTAAATCTTGAATAGAGATAGAATCGACA
>DAIPZW010000140.1:0-4983 GCA_036781965.1 Bacteroidales bacterium | reverse complement strand
ATTGTGGACTCGGAACTGGCGAAACTGAAGGATGATCCGAAGTTTAAGGATTTGATAAAGAAGTAGCAATATTTTCCTTGTTAATTGTCCTCTAAATAAGAAAGACATGATATCCCTTCAAAATAGTTATACAATTTGCACATAATAATTTTCAAGTTTTCAACATCAACATCTTTTGCTTCATTTATTATGAGCTTATTCTTAGTATCTTTAGGTTTTGCGATTTGAAAAACGTACCGGAATGTCATTGAATTTTTATCTAATTTGTCCAATTCTTTAATGAGTTTATCGACAGTGTCATCTGTTGAGTCGGAAGGAAAATCAGGAATAAGGCTCTTTAGTTTTTTCCAAAGAGGCTTCAATTTGTGACCATATGGATATTTTATAGTCTGATTTTTTTTATTTTTGCAGAAAGAAAAAAAACATTTTTTCTTTCTGCGTTTTTTCTTTGTAAAATTATATATGCTGTCTTTGATTGTTAATTCTAAATAATGCCTGAAATTAAATAATGCAGGATATATCAAACTATCTTTTTCTCCAGCACTATTTGAACTGGCAAGTTTGTCTAATACTAACAATGCTGCATTAAAATATCCTTCTGGAAATAAAGTTGGCAATAAAAATGAACCTCCACGTCCTAATACTGACAAATTTTGATAATTTTCAGGTGCTTTTATAAAAACATCTCCTGACCCGGGTGTTCCATAGGCAGAAATAGAGTTTTTAGTATCTATGTCAAAAGTAGAAGATGCATCGTTTTGTAATTGTTTTTCCATTATTTTTATATTTGTGATATGTATGTACGAAAGCCAAAAAAAATTCTCTTCGGCTTTCTTGCATTTATCTCATTCTTTTTTGGATTAACCTATTCCGTATTTTCTGCACCCTTTGAATATCTTCCATCGTTAATCCAATGGAAGTGTTCAATATACAATAATCATTCTCATTTAGCACATCTTCAATGCAAGCTTTCTGTTCAAACTGCTTCACGAATTGGAGAAACTTTTCTTCGGAAATATTAATCATTGGAATTGGTAATTTCTTAAACTCATTTGGAGTTAATTCTAGAACCCCACCTCCATAATAACGACCATCCAATTCAGAAAATGTGAGAGTTAGCGAATTGTAAAAAGAGTAAATAAGATTGTTAATATCATATTCCTCAGTCATATTTATTTTATACGCAGAATCTGTAACTAAAACGTTGGCTTCATTTTTTAATAGTTTTGGATATAAATGGCAGCGCTTAAAAAAGAAGCCATCAGAAGGTGTAGAAATATTGGGAACCACGAACCAATTTTTTCTTATTTTACATTTATATCTTTCAGATATTTTAGCGTCTTTCCCTATCTTAAGATACGCCCTGACTTGCTCTTGGATAATTGCTTTGTCTTCATCCTTTAGGCATAGCATTTTTGCAGGCTTACCTTCTGAGAGTAATTGAGCATAATTTTCGTTATTAAACACAACACTTCCATTAACAAAAAGACCCTTTTGGATAATGGGTTGTGTATATGGTTCTAATTCATATTTTTCCTCTGTATCTCTATTTACGATAAAAAATTTATTTGCAGCAGTTACAATTCCAGGCTTGGAATCACAATATGTTTTTACTGGTTTCAGGTCATCTTGTATTTTATGCAGAAAAATCAAATCGTCAGAATCAAGAATGTGATGTGTCCATTTAACATTTGATTTTACAAGTATATCTTTTTTATTTAAAACAGGAATATTGTCTAGTTGTTCCTTATTTTCAATGTTTGTATAAAACACTCCTTTATTCTGTGATTGTTTAAAGCCAAGAAGCACAATAGTATCTTGCCCTTTACACTCAAAAAGCAGGTCCGAAAAAGTATATATTTCTATTCTTTCAAATTGAATTTGTATATAATTGCGTAATTCTTCTGCAAATTTCACTTGCAACAATTCTGCCGGAAGAACAAATGCTAAAATCCCATTAGGTTTTAGTTTTTGTATAGATTTTACTAGAAATGCAGTCCAAATATTTTTTATTGAATGTTTAGATAATCCTGACTCTTCATGAATTTCCTGACAAACAGTTATTTGCTGATCTGTCAAAAGGTTTTTCTTTATGTAAGGAGGATTCCCTATGATTAAATGATACTGCTTCTTGTCTTTTTTTACATAATCCAAAAAATCTGCATGTTTAAAAGTCTTTGAGCATTTAATCTTCGGAATACTCTTTTTCGCTTTTTCAAGTTCATCTTCATTAATATCAAGAGCTGTGATTTGAACTTTGTCATATTTTTCAAAAACCTCGCTTCTTTCTAATGCACTTAAAAAACTACCATCCCCCACACTTGGCTCAAAAATAGATAAGCATTCTTCCTGTGGCAATTGTATTGAAATACGATTGACCATAAAATCTGACAAATAATCAGGAGTGTAATAAGAACCGGTATGTTTTTTATCAGTCATTAAAAATCTCTTAACTGGTTTTCGTAATCAATATATTGTAAGCAAATTGGGAGTAGACTGTTTTTTAATGGGTGATTTGGTTTTTCGTCCATTATCTGCCTAATTTCAACTATCATATTTCCCAATCGTTCTAATTGCCAAATGATGGCGTGCTGTGGCTTATCTAATTTTAAAGCGACAAACATCCATTTCCCTAATTCTGTGACTGGCCTTATTTCACCATTTTCAGTACGCTCAAATTGTACGGAGTAATCATTGTTACAGGGATCAATAAAACCTTGATTATTTTGGTTGGGAATATTTTCGTCATTTGTTGGCCATTTTTTACGCTTTGCATTATTACACGAACGACATGCATAAACTAAATTACGATAATCTGTTTTTGACATTATCGTTAAAATTTTCTCCGGTATAAAATGGTCTATTTCGTAATAAGTTGTCTTAAATTTATCCCAGCAATCACAATAGCCACAACGTTCATTAAAGTCGATCCTTAAATTGTCCTTATGATCCCTATGAGATGTAACAGGAGTAGTAATATTCCTTCTTCGAGGATGTTTTATTCGAAATGTAGCCACCTTACTTTTGCTTTTTAAGTTCTTCTAGGATTTGTCTTGTGTTTTCGACAAAATCATTTAATTGAGAAATGCTCTCTGGTCTTGTTAAGTTAGATGGCAGGACTTTCTCTTCGGGATATATTTCTTCAAGAAATAAATAGTAATTAGACAATTGCTCTTCTTCCATAGGAATTAAAGCCCTCTCTGTTTTTAGTTGAATTAGTCGTTCTATTTTCTGATTTGCATATTCGATTTTTTTATAATAATTCTCAATCTTATTATTGATTCGTAAAATAAATGTTTCTTTCTTGTCGTTTGTCAATAAGTCTTTATCATATACAATGTCATTATCCTCAACTTGATTCAAAACATCTATCTCATCTTTATTGGTGATAATGAACAATGGAAAATGTGGTGTCTTTTCTCTAATTTTTTCTACAATTTCATCTCCATTAAATTGCAATAATTCAGATTCCTTTAATTCAAAATCCACGACTAAGCAATCCAAATTTCTGCTTCGTATCTCCTCAACCAAATTATCAAGAGTTGTATTTTCTGACAAAGCAAAAGACTCAACATTAAAATTTCCATTTGCAAATCGTTTGAATTGCTGAATCCATTCAGGTGCTTCATCGATAAATCCTATTTTATACTTAATATCTGCCATATTATTGTTTTCTTAGAGGTAGAGTTATTTTTATCTTAAAACCTATGTTAGTTGGCATTAGGTTTACACTTCCATTGTATTCCTCAACTACCATCTTCACTAAATACATGCCCATACCAGTTCCTATTTCATTCCCTTTTCTGTCCCTTTTTGAGGTGACAAAAGGAAGGAAAATATCATCCGGAGTTTTAAAATCCTTAGATAAACCAACGCCTGTATCTTCATATATAATAGACAATAATTCTCCTTCTTTACTCCAATTGATTGTAATTACTCTCGGGGTATTGTCTTTTCGTAATTTAAAAGCATCTAAAGAATTCGCCAAAAGGTTATTAAAAATGGTATCCATATCTATTGCAAATGCTCGAAACGAGATGGCTTCACTTAGCTTATCAACTAATTTAATTTCAGTTCTACGAGTAGATAATGCACTTGTCCAATTGGATTTAAACAATTCGAAATAACGAGTTACATCCAGATTAGTTCGTTTTCTTTTATCCTTTCTTAAAGCTGACAGAGAATAGTCCAACCAATGCTTGATTTTCACATCTTGTTCCCTCATCATTTTAAGCATTTCATAAGGATTCCATTCTTCAGGAACGCTCTTTAGAAGATTCTTGTCGATAGTTTTTTCTAAAGATATTTTTAAATCATCAGTCCGAGCAACCAACAAGCTTCTAATACCTCTTAATTCATGAGCAAATGAAGCAACTATTAAACCTGTACTTGCTAAACTTCTGAGAAGCCTGAGTTCACTTTCTTTTTCTTCAATTTCTTCCTCTTGAGCTTTAGCATGTTTTGCCAATAAGACTTCAGTTTCAGACGGAGATGACTCTTTTTTAGTATTTTCTATTGGAAAAAAATTTCCATCTCTTCTTGGTTGATTTTCTTTTAACTCATCTTCTTGTTGTTTCAATATCGCCTCAGCGATTTCTTGAGCTTTTCTTTTTTCTTCTTCATCCTTGTGCAATTTAGACAATGCGTACATTATTGTATTTCTGTCTTTTTCGAACAAGGCAATAATTTCTATAATAATGACTTTGAACAAATCAAACGTATCATTCTCTTGTATTCCCTCACGACCGGATTTATCTTGGAAATTAACATTAGTAACACGGGAAATATTTATGGTTCCGGATATTTGATTGGGGCGAATCCGATATGCTCCTAATCTTTGTCCAGCTCCTTGGGGACTTCGCCCTTGACGTTCCCCTAATTTTAGCCAATCTTCTCCATTCTCTCCATAAGGACGAACACGGAAATCATCTCGGAATATTTTAACTCCACCAAATTTCTTCAGCCAAGCTCGCCTATTTGCAC
>DAIPZW010000139.1:0-4992 GCA_036781965.1 Bacteroidales bacterium | reverse complement strand
ATCTTACAATGAAGATATTTGGGAAAAAAATATTGGGCAGGTTTCACCATCTGAAAGGACATGGGGTTCATTCTCCCTTTGTCTATAACTTTATTACCAAAGTGATTGACGAGAAATCTCATTATTATGCTTATAGCGAAATAGAAACCAAAGTAAAAGTCGAGGCTAAGAATTACAATCGGTTTTTGTTTCGGCTGACTAACTATATGGGATGTGATTCCGTCACTATTTTTTATCCGGAGGAGGAAAGTTCTATCCTTTATCCGGCAATGGTTTCTCCTTCCACTTCTTGTCATGTCGTTATGGATAAGCCTTTTTCCCAGATTCAAGGATTCATAAAGGATCATCACTTAATAAATATCACTCCAACAGCTCATTCCCCTGAAAAGAATATTTCTTCGGACGATACTATTGAGAACTATCGTTTGATAATTATTGAAAATTGGAAGGAAGATGAAACAAAAAATAAAATCGACTTGTTAGAGGATAAAACCATTGTGGTTATAAAAAATATCCGTAAAAATAAAAAGCTAAAAAAATATTGGAAAACCCTGCAAAAGCATTCTGAAGCTCATATTACTTTGGATATGCATTCGATAGGTGTGGTTTTTGTTAATAAATCGTTCAAAAAACAACATTATAAAATCTATTTTAATCATGGCTAAAAGTAAAGTTTATACCAAAAGAGGCGATAAAGGCTATACTTCTCTAGTAAGTGGAAACCAAGTACTTAAATCAGATATAAGATTAGAGAGTTATGGGCAGGTAGATGAATTAAATTCTTTCATTGCTTGCCTAATTGATGAAATGCACGATCCCGAAGATCATCCATTCCTATTGAGAATACAATACAATCTTTTCTCTATTGGGGGATACTTAGCAGATGATTCGGAACAAAAGAAATGTAGTTTATCAGAAAAGGAAGTGGAACTGATAGAAAAGGAAATTGATAGAATAGACGAACTTCTTCCTCCTTTGAAACGCTTTGTTCTTCCGGGAGGTTGTAAAGCAAATTCATTGGCTCATGTTTGTCGCACGGTTTGTAGGAGAGCTGAAAGAGCTATCTATAGACTACAAGAAGAAACAGAATTGGATTCTATTGTACTTCAATATATGAATAGATTGTCGGATTATTTCTTTTTATTTTCACGCAAACAAAGCATAATTGGGCACGCAAAAGAAATATTTTGGGAAAATCCTTGTTCGTAATATATATTTTTATACTTTTGCGGAAATTTAATAGACTATGTATTGGACATTAGAACTTGCTTCGAAATTAGAAGATGCCCCATGGCCTGCAACTAAAGATGAATTAATCGACTTTGCTCTCCGTTCAGGAGCGCCTTTAGAAGTTATAGAAAACCTTCAAGAAATAGAAGATGAAGGGGAAGTATATGAATGTATAGAGGATATTTGGCCGGATTATCCCAGCAAAGAAGATTTTTTCTTTAATGAGGACGAATATTAGCAGGAAATAGCAATTAAAAACCTCTTAAAGGTTGAAATAATCAAAATAGGCTACTTTTTCAAGTAGCCTATTTATTTTTGTCTTATTCGGATAGAAGACTTTCAGCGATAGTTTCGGCAATCAGATAAGCCGGAGCTGAAGTATTGCCATCCGTGTGATAAGGAATAACAGAAGCATCAGCTACAATCAGATTCTTTACGCCATATACTCCGCCTAATGAATCAACAACTCCTCCTTCCGATTCTTTTCCCGTCTTGAGTTGGCATTGATCGTGCCAACTGTTCATATAATTCGTCGTGATATATTTTTCCAATTTAACATCATCAGCCAATTCTTCTTTTGTTGGCGATATTTATCCATAGTTTGATTAAATTAATTTAGTAATGTAACAAATAAAGAATAAGTTGGTTCGGACTATAAAAAGAAAAGCTGTCTCGCGCGAGACAGCTTTTCAAATAGTAAATAGTGAGATATATAAATTATTTGATAATTTTCACTGAAACTCCGATTTCATTAAATCGTAGAATATATATACCTGTTGTCAAATGAGAAGTAGTATAAGTATATACACCTGAATCATTCATGTTTACTTCTTCTACTTTTTTACCTGCTACATCATACACTGTCATTGTTTTAACATCTTCCTGATAAGTTATTTCATAACCTCCTTGAATAGAAGTTATGCTAACTTTTCCTTCTGATATTGGATTACTAATGCTATTCACTGTTATGCAAATATCAATTGGTTCAGAGTCTTCTTGAGTAGTATAATAAGCTGATACTTCATAACAAGTATTTTCTCCAATAATAGGATTCGTATCAATAAATGTAGTAATAGCAAATATATTTCCATAAGCTTCATTGTATTGTTTAGCTAAAACATTTTCTCCATTACGCAAAATACGATATCCGCTTAAGCGTTCTATTTCTTCTGTTTCTGTATCTTGTTCAATAGTTGCTTTTATACAGAACACTTCAAATACTTCACTTGTATATTCAAACTCATCCGTGATTAAATAAGGCTCTAATCTATTCCAAGTTTTTCCTCCATCTTCAGAATAAATATTCCCTTTTCCATCAACAATATTTAGACTATGCCAGCTATAGCCATCATCTGTTATCTTAAAAATATCTGAAGTCGCAACCGGACGATCTGCTTCTGTATGAGATACAATCTCTACTCCATAATACAATGGGTAATTAGCATCAATAATAATAGGTATTTCTAATTGAACAGTTGTCCAAACTTCACTGGCAGGATTTGCATTGTAGCTAGTAACAGTAGCATCATATAATCTTTCGCCTTTATGGTATACATACCATTTATATTCAGCTCCTTCTGTAGTTGAAGCCATAAATGAAAGTGAAGTTAGTTTATATCCATCATAAAGAGCAAGAGTTTCTGCAGGATACATATTAGCAGCTATAAATGGTTTTCCTTCATTTCCTACTGTACCGGCTGTCCATTTATCTGAAGGCAAATAACGCAATTCTGCTTTATCTGTCGGACTTGTCCAAGTAAGAGTTACCTGATTATCATCTTCTGCTATATAAGCTTCGATACTAAGCGGAGCAACTAATTCAACTTCCGTAGCTCTGATTTCTACATTATCTAATGATAATTGAGACATATCTCCTTGAGAGGTTCCATGAACAGTAAAACGTACTCGTAAATTATCTGTTCCGCTATACTGACTAATATTATACTTGGCTGTTGTAAAAACTAAATTAGAATTTACCATTGGCATTTCTTCTACTTCCTGCCACATGGTTCCATCATATATTTCTATTTTGAAAAATTCAGTCGTACTAGTGCCTACAATACAATGATTGAAATAAAGATACAATTCATCGGCTTCGGAAGCATCGATAATAGGAGAAAGTAATGATTCTGAAAAATCACCTGTTGAAGGGGCAAAGAAATAAGCACATGGAGGAGGAAATCCTCCTAAAGCCATTATTTCCCATCCCCAGATTCCTTGATTATTGGCATTCCAACCAATAGTGTTAAAATTACTTGCATTAAATTCTTCAAAGAAAGGAAGAGAAACTGCTTCAGATAAGATTATAGATACTATTTCACTTTTTTCTGATTCTTCTGTTCCGTATAATACAGTTACATAATAAGAATAAGTGCCTTCACTTAATCCTGTTTTTGTATAAGTAGTACTTGAAGCATCCAATGTTTCTAATAAAGAATTGTTTTCGTCATAAATTTTATAACCTGTTATAGTAGCTGTTGTTTCGGGAGCTTCCCATTCTATAGTAATAGTTCCATAAGAAGGATTAATAATTGAAATTACATTAATGGGATAAATACCTTCATCTGTTATTTCAGGAATTGTTATTATAAAACTTTGTGTTACTCCATTCAATGTTCCCCAACCAGTAATTATTTTTCCATCAGCAGAGATGTCAGTGATAGCTTTAAATGAAAATCCGGAAGGATATTCTACTCCTGATTCTGTAAGGAATGTAGCAATTGTTTTCATTCCTTTAGATTCAGTAAAGATAAATCCGTTTCCTTCATCTCCTGTATAACCCGCTACTACTCCTGTATTAGAAACTGCCAAAGCTACAGATGGAGAAGAAGATATTTGAATAAATTTTTCTCTGCTTATATCATAAAATCCTGCTTTTCCATCAACAGTTAAAGCAGCATAATGTCCGTTATTACTAACACCGTTTACCATACCTTCTCCATGGATGCCTACTATATTGGTATATTCATATTCTGTTCCATTATATATCCATAATACGGGAGTTTGAGTCCATCCTCCAACAAAATTATATCCTCCAATTACAGAAGCATCTCCTGAAGTAGTTAGGGCTTCTGATCCCATATTACCCGGACCTTGATCTTGTTCTAATTCAAAAAAAATAATATTATCTACGTCAGTTACATCCCAATATCCGGCATATCTTCTTTGAGCTTCTCCTCCTGGATGTTGAGCTCCTATAATTTTATTTCCATCATCTGTAATATCTAATGCATAAGGAGCATAGTTATAACTAATCATAGTGTTATCCGAAAAAGGAAGGATTGTCCATTCTGTTGTTCCTATTTGTGAAAAAGCAGACATTTGAAGATTAACATCCTCTGAGCCATTATCCAATTCAACTGAAGCTGTTATTTCATGATCTACAGAAAGTCCTATAATTCTTCCTGTTGGAGAAACTGCTTTACCAATACCTCCAAGTCCAAAATAATTAGTATTAGCAAGATCCCAAGTTTCAAGACCTCCATCTTCTGACCAAGCAAACATACCGGTAACTAGTTGTTCGCTACCAAACGCAGTACTAACAACTGTTATTTGATGCCCCGTAACATATTTTCCATCAGAGGAAATACCATTAGCTCTCAGATTGTCTGAAGTTGTAATGGTTGTAAACGTTTGTGCATTTATCATGGTAATAGCTACCAATAATAAACTTAATAATGATAATGCTTTTTTCATGCAATTAAATTTTATAAAGTAAATATATAAATGTAATAATTTGACTGTGTTTCTTTGGCAAAACTA
>DAIPZW010000138.1:0-5011 GCA_036781965.1 Bacteroidales bacterium | reverse complement strand
ATGATTCCGATTCAGATCAACTAAATCTATGGGGAAATTTCTTTGGACAGTAGTGCATTTATTCAAGAAAATATCCTCAAAGCTTTTAACCTTGATCCTCTGAGGATCAAGCCCCGAACCTCAGAGGATGAAGCCTCGATCCTCAGAGGATGAAAATTGAAGATTAAACCAAAGCTCCTGCTTTGTTGCAAGCAAGACGCTTGATTTAACTCAGTGTAATGAATGGTCAGAATCATCTAAATTAATACAATTTTTACCATCCCAAAAAATCCATCAAACTATTCCCCCAGAAGCCTTTTATCCATTCAAACGTTTCGGAATTTCCATTTATACCTTTTGTAAAGAATCTAGCTCCATAGCAACGTTATCATTTCCTTCAAGTTTTGCTTTATAATGAACTCATTTAAACTTTCGTAACTATTCAGCCGCGAATAGAATATAAGCATAAAATCTAGATTTACAGATATAAGCGAATTAGGCAAACAAGTATTGGAATGGCGAATTACTACATCAAATAATACCAAGCCTGTTCTTGAAAATAAAACCAAGTCTCTAAATCATAATTTCTTACCCTATTTTATGGTTGCTGACAAGATAGAGCAAACCCCACTTTCATTTCCGAGAATAAAAATGACTTGGACCGGAAATAAAGTTGACTTGGTTGAGCTTATCTATGCATGGGAGACCGCAGGTTGTATTAATCATGAACATGCCAGTATCAAGAAGATCGTAGCCTATATTGAAGTCATTTTCAATATTGATTTGAGAGATTATTGCCATACATTTAGAGAATTATGCAATCGTGTAAAACGCACTGCTTTTCTGGATAGGTTAATAAAATTTCTTAATGATTGGATGGATGAGGCGGATAGAAAAAAATAAGCTACCTTTGTCTCCTCAAATAAAAAAGGAAGGTATTTAACTATGCAAGAAATACGCAATATTGCTATTATAGCCCACGTAGATCACGGAAAAACAACCCTAGTAGATAAGATGCTTTTAGCCGGCAAGCTTTTCAGAGATGATAAAGCGGAACTGGATCAGTTCTTAGACAATAATGATTTGGAGCGGGAACGAGGGATTACTATTCTAGCAAAAAATGTTTCTATAAAATATAAGAATCATAAAATAAATATTATAGATACTCCAGGACACGCTGACTTTGGAGGAGAAGTAGAACGGGTACTTAATATGGCAGATGGCGTATTACTTTTGGTTGATGCCTTTGAAGGTCCAATGCCTCAAACTCGTTTTGTGCTTCAAAAAGCAATTTCGTTGGGTAAGAAGCCGATAGTGGTGGTCAATAAAGTAGATAAACCGAATTGCCGACCGGAAGAAGTGCAAGAAATGGTTTTCGATTTGATGTTTTCCTTAGATGCCACAGAAGAACAATTGGATTTTGCTACTATCTATGGTTCAGCTAAACAAGGATGGATGTCGGATGATTGGAAAAAACCTTCGGACAGTATCTTTCCTTTGTTAGATGCTATTCTTGAACATATCCCGGAACCTAAAACGATAGAAGGAGCTCCTCAAATGCAAATTACATCTTTGGATTATTCTAATTATGTAGGACGTATAGCAGTCGGAAGAGTACATCGCGGCGAATTAAGAGAAGGAATGGACTTAGCTTTATGCAAGAGAGACGGCGCAGTCGTCAAAACCCGTATCAAAGAACTGAATGTTTTTGAAGGATTGGGAAGAACGAAAGTAGAGTCCGTTCATTCGGGCGATATATGCGCCATAATAGGAATAGATAACTTCGAGATTGGAGATACATTGACGGATTTAGAAAATCCCGAACCATTGGAACCGATAGCTATTGACGAACCTACTATGTCGATGCTATTTACTATCAATGATTCCCCCTTTTATGGCAAGGAAGGAAAATTCATCACCTCGCGTCATGTTTATGACCGCTTGATGAAAGAGTTGGATAAGAACTTGGCTTTGCGAGTTGAACCTTCTGATTCGGCGGATGCTTGGATTGTTTATGGGCGGGGAGTATTGCATCTTTCTGTATTAATAGAAACCATGCGCCGAGAAGGTTATGAATTGCAGGTGGGTCAGCCACAAGTAATCATTAAAGAGAAAGAGGGCGTAAAATATGAACCTGTTGAGCAACTAACCATTAATCTTCCGGAAGAATCGTCTAGTAAGATTATTGACATCGTTACTAAATGCAAAGGGGAAATGCAATCGATGGAACGCAAGAACGACCGTATTCATTTGGAGTTTACTATTCCTTCGCGCGGAATCATCGGATTAAGTAATATGGTATTAACTCTTTCTGCCGGAGAGGCTATTATGGCTCATCGATTCTTGGAATATCAAGCTTGGAAAGGCGAAATAGAAAAGAGACAAAACGGTTCTATCATTGCAATGGAAACAGGAAATGCTTTTGCCTATGCTATTGACAAACTACAAGATAGAGGACGATTCTTTATTAATCCTCAAACAGAAATCTATGCAGGACAAATTGTTGGAGAGCATACTAAGGAAGGAGACTTGGTAGTAAACGTAACTAAATCAAAGAAGCTGACCAATGTTCGTGCTTCAGGCAGCGATGA
This sequence comes from Bacteroidales bacterium, assembly GCA_036781965.1. Lineage (GTDB taxonomy): Bacteria > Bacteroidota > Bacteroidia > Bacteroidales > Azobacteroidaceae > Azobacteroides. The sequence goes on along the minus strand of DAIPZW010000138.1, from coordinate 2,441 downwards.
TAAGGTTAAACTTATCCCTCCTATTGTTTTCAGTCTTGAACAAGCCCTTGAATATATCAAAGGAGATGAATATGTGGAACTAACTCCCACAGCAATCCGCCTTCGCAAGATTATTTTGGACGAAACAGAACGGAAGAGAATGAATAAAAACAAGTAGGGAGAAAGCAGAAAGCAGAAGGGAGAAAGGAAAAGACTTATAAATTAGTTTGTAAAGTTTATAAAGTTGAAAGTTCTTAAAGCTAATTTGTAAATAAAACTCTCAATTGCCTAAGGGCGAACGTTGTTTCTCAACTCTTCACTCTCAATTCTCGAAGAGTTTTTGTTAAAAATATAGCATTTTTGCAATTTTTATTACGAAATTGTTGCATTTTCGGCATAAAAGCAGTTTCTTTGCGCTTTACTAAAAAAAGAAAACCCTTTCATTCAATGGAAAAAACTTTAGTTATCCTTAAGCCGGGAACTATTCAGAGAGGTCTTATTGGTGAAATAATAAGCCGATTTGAAAAGAAAGGATTGGTTCTTGCGGGAATGAAAATGATTTGGCTCTCAGATGAAATTTTGAGCGAACATTATTCTCATCTTGCCGGTCGTCTCTTTTTTCAAGGGTTAAAGGATGATATGCGTTCTACTCCTGTAGTAGTTTGCTGTTGGAAAGGGGTTGGAGCTATCAATGTTGTTCGCCAAATGGTGGGCAGTACTAATGGAAGAGAAGCGTTACCGGGTACAATCCGAGGAGATTATAGCAGCAGTATGCAAAAAAATATTATACATGCCTCTGATTCTCTTGAAACTGCGAAAGCAGAGCTAAAACGTTTCTTTTGTGACACAGAAATATTTGATTATGATTTTTCATTACTCTCAAACTTATTTTCAAAAGATGAATTGGGAGACTAATTAAACGATACACAGAATGAACAAATTCTTTTTACAAAAACATACATTATTAATAACACTATTCGCGATTCTACTCCCTTTAGTAGGTCAAGCACAAAATACAACCACTACCTCTACAGAACCTGAAAAGAAATCAGTTCCGGTTATTGAAAACGAAAGCTCATTAGTTGCTGATAAAGCAAAAAGAAATCCGACAGAGGCATTAACTATAGAATCTGATTTAATGGATTTTACTGTTGAGATGGAGAATTATCTGTATCCTGCTGATGAATTGTATCACGGAATGTGGAATAATGAATATGTAAAAGCTTATAATTTGGAACTTCCGGACTCATTGGCTATAGATGTTTCCGAGTTTGTGATTCCTCACGAAGGATATGTTACTTCGAAATACGGACCTAGAAAAAGAAGATTTCATCATGGAATAGACCTTGGTATACAAATGGGGGACACTATCCGAGCTGCTTTTGATGGTAAAGTGCGAGTAAAAAAATACGAACGCAGAGGTTATGGATATTACCTGGTTCTTAGACACTCTAATGGATTAGAAACTGTTTATGGGCATTTATCTAAATTTCTTGTGGATGTAGAAACGGTAGTAAAAGCAGGAGAGCCAATTGGTTTAGGCGGAAGTACCGGTCGTTCATCAGGGCCTCATTTGCATTTAGAGTTTCGTTTGTTAGGTCAGTCTATTAATCCTTCGGAGATTGTAGATTTTGATCAAAAATGTACATACGACGATGTATTTGTTTTTGATAAAAGAAAAGTAAATCCTAAAGCAAGGACGTATGCACATGCTCCTTCTACAAAGATAACTAAAAACAAGAATAATCGCTCTAGTAAAAAAGCGGAAACAGCCTCAAAATCAGAGAAGAAGAAAGCAACGAAAAATACAAATGCAAGGTATCATAGAGTAAAAGACGGAGATACTTTAGGTGCAATTGCTCGTCGCTATGGGACTACCGTCAATAAGGTTTGTAAACTTAACAATATCAAATCAACGACTACGCTTAAAATAGGTAAATCTATTAGAATTTCCTAGAAAGAATTATATATTTATGACAAACTCTCTCTGATGAAAGGGCTTGTTATTTTATAAGTTATCTTGAAATAAACCAAACGGAAATTTGATCGGCATACATTTTAGAAATAGGAATATCCGGAGCTTCTTCTGCAAACTCAATATAAATGCCGTTCTTCTTTCTTTGCATAATCTGCACCTTGTCAAAATTAACGATATAAGAACGATGACATCTCCTTAAAGGTGTATTTTGATATTGAGTTTCTATGGATTTCATCGTATTGCGAAGCATATAAGAAGCAATCTTTCCTTTATTAATATACCATATTTTCACATAATTATCTGCCGACTCTATATATAAAAGATTATTGCCGGCAACAGATAGTTTTAATTCTCCTTTTTCATCCCGGAATGCATAGATACGATTATTATCCGTTTCCTTAAATTCTTCTTGTTCGATTTGTTTTAGCCTATCAGACTTCATCATATAGGAGAAATACAAATGCAAAACCGAGTAAGGTAAAAT
>DAIPZW010000137.1:0-5020 GCA_036781965.1 Bacteroidales bacterium | reverse complement strand
TCGAAGAAAATTACCCCAAGAAATTATTTATTCAATACCAAAGAAACGTCCTATCGGGATATAATCCGGCGGATGGATAATTTTCCGAATGAGAATATCATTTATCAAATTTACCATCCTGAAGAGGAATTGATTATTTCGAACAATCAAACCATCGTAAATAATAAAAAGTCATGAGTATGCTCTTAGAAACCGAAAGAATATTCCTACGCGCCCTAGAACCTGAAGATTTGGACGTACTTTATCAATGGGAAAATGATTCGGAATTGTGGAAATATGGGGCAACTTTAACTCCTTATTCTAGATTTTCCTTGCGGGAATACTTGGAAAATTCTTTGCAACAGAGCATTGTTCAATCGGGACAGCTTCGACTGATGATTATCCATAAGGAATCGAACCAAACAATAGGCACGGTGGATTTATACGACTACAATCCAATTCATCTTCGGGCAGGAATCGGGATTTTGATTGATCAAGGATTTCGGAATAAAGGCTATGGCGAGGAAGCGCTGGCTTTGATTCAAGAATATGCCTTTCGAGTTTTATTCCTTCAGCAATTATATGCACATATTCCTGCAACAAACAAAAATAGTTTGAACTTGTTTTCAAAAAGTGGATACGAACAAGCGGGAATACTTCGGTCGTGGCTCAAGACAGAAAGCGGATTCGCGGATGTATGCCTCATGCAATTAATCAACTTCAATCACTAAATACGATGAAAAGGATTTATACTTTATTATTTGTTGCTCTTTTTATTATCGGCAACCTTTTCGCGCAAGAAAAAGAAATCAAGAATGTTATTTTGATGATACCCGATGGAACTTCCCTCGCTTCTATCTCCACAGCGCGCTGGTATCAACGCTACAATACTCCCGAAAAAACCAACTTAAATATAGATCCTTACATTTGTGGTACGGTGCTTACTTATTCTTCCAATGCTCCTATTGGAGATTCCGCACCAACTACTTCTTGTTATATGACCGGCATACCAAGTCAAGCGGGATATGTTTCAACTTATCCTCCGGTTGATAAAGAAAATGATATTATTCCATTGGATGAAACGATGTCTTATCAACCATTAATGACTTTGATGGAAGCAGCTCGTATTATTCAAAACAAATCAACGGGACTTGTTTTCACTTGCGAGTTTCCGCACGCAACTCCTGCCGATTGTGCTGCGCATAGCTATAACAGAAGTAAATACGAGTGGATCGTTCCGCAAATGGTGCATAACCAATTGGACGTTGTGATAGGCGGAGGGGTTTCTTTGTTGGACGAAAACTTACAAGCCTACTTGAAAAGCGAAGACTATGCTATTTATTTAGATGATCTATCCTATCAAAACAGTCAAAACAACCGCTTTTGGGCATTATTTGGAGCGATGCAAATGGGCTATGAAATAGATCGGGATCCTAATTTAATGCCGTCTTTGGCAGAGATGACCCGGAAAGCGATTGAAACCTTGTCTAAAAATGAAGAAGGATTCTTCCTGATGGTGGAAGGAAGCCTTATAGATTGGGCTGCGCATAGCAATGATGCCGCAGCTATTATACATGATGTATTATCTTTTGATGAAGCTTGCGGCGTTGCCTTTGATTTTGCACAAGCTAATGGAGAAACAGTTGTGATTGTCGTCCCTGATCATGGAAACAGTGGACTTAGTATTGGAAAGAAAGGATCTCCTAGTTATACCAAACTGACAAAAGATCAACTATTCGATCCGGTTTCAAAAATGAAGGTAAGCATTGACGGTTTGTTGAAGCACATACAAAAAGCCAAAACATACGAATTGAAAAACATCGTCTTCGAACTGACCGGAATCACGCTTTCGGACGAAGAATTTCAAGAACTTGCCGACTGTCGCGACTATGATATGAGTATTATCACACCGGAAGAAAGTATGTACGGCACGGAAACAAATAAAATGGTCTCGGAAATCATCAATAAACGCAGTTGTTTTGGATTCACAACTGACGGACACACCGGCGAGGAAGTATTTTTGGCAGTCCTTGATCCTAGGGAAAATAGATTAATGGGGCATAAATCCAACTTAGAGCTGCACACTTATCTTTATGAAACTCTCGGATTGGAAGAAAGCTTACTTGACTTGACTCATACCTACTTCGCCAAGCACCAAGAAGTCTTTCAAGATTATACCTACTCCATTAAAATGGAAGAAGACATCCCTGTTTTGACAGTAAAAAATAAGAAAAACAGATTAGAAATCAGACCAAACACCAACATCGTCAAGCAAAACGGAAAAGATGTCAAGCTCGAATCCGTAATTGTCTATGTAGATAGGAACGAAACTTTTTATTTGCAACAAAGTCTTAAACAGTTGATGTAGGATTCAGGATTAATTTCTCTGTCATTGCGGAGATTTTTTCTTAAATCTTAAATATTGAATGTGGAATCTTGAATTAAAAAAATCACAAGTGATTTTTTTTGTATCTTTGTCCCTTGAATTGATTAATTAACAGTTAAAGGACGATGAAAATAGCCGTTGTTGGTACTGGGTATGTCGGTTTGGTTACGGGAACTTGCTTCTCGGAAATGGGCGTAAACGTAACATGTATCGATATAGATACAAGCAAGATAGAGAACTTGAAGCAGGGAATTTTACCTATCTACGAGCCAGGATTGGAAGAGCTGGTGAAACGAAACTATAAAGGTGGGCGATTGAAATTTTCGACCGATATTACTTCTTGTTTAGACGAGGTAGAGGTGGTTTTCTGTGCGGTTGGCACTCCTCCCGACGAGGATGGAAGTGCAGACCTGCGTTATGTATTGGACGTTGCCAGGACTATCGGACAAAATATGAATAATTATGTTCTGGTCGTTACGAAAAGTACCGTACCCGTAGGGACTGCTCAGAAAGTCAAAGCATGTATATCCGAAGAACTTAGGAAAAGAGGGCTGGAAACCCCTTTCGATGTAGCTTCAAATCCCGAATTTTTGAAAGAAGGTTCGGCGGTTAAAGATTTTATGGGGCCGGATCGGGTCGTTGTCGGTGTGGAAAGCGAAAGGGCTCGTCAGTTGATGGATAAACTGTATAAGCCTTTTACCTTAAATAACTACCGAATGATATTTACCGACATCCCTTCGGCGGAAATGATCAAGTATGCTGCCAATGCCATGCTGGCTACGCGGATTTCGTTCATGAATGACATTGCCAATCTCTGTCAATTAGTTGGAGCAGACGTAAATATGGTTAGGCGCGGTATAGGTTCGGATTCGCGCATCGGTACAAAATTTTTGTATCCCGGTTGCGGTTATGGAGGAAGTTGCTTTCCGAAAGACGTAAAAGCATTGATCAATACTGCTAATCAGTATGGTTATGACATGCAAGTGCTTCAAGCAGTGGAATCGGTCAATGAAAATCAAAAAAGAATCCTTTTCGAGAAACTAAACGACCTGTATAAAGGAGATTTGAAAGGGAAAACGATTGCACTTTGGGGACTTGCTTTCAAACCGGATACGGATGACACCCGCGAAGCACCGGCTTTGATCACGACCGAGCTGCTATTAGAGGCGGGCGCTAAGGTTAAAGCTTACGATCCCGTAGCTATGGAAGAAACGCATAAGAAGTTGGGAGATAAAATTACTTACTCTCACGATATGTACGAGGCGGCTTTGGATGCCGATGCCGTTTTATTGGTCACAGAATGGAAGGAATTTAGAATGCCCTCGTGGGATGTCTTGAAAAAGACCATGAAACATCCCGTAATAATAGACGGACGTAATATTTACAACCGCCAGGAATTGGAAGAAAAAGGGTTTACTTATAGGAATATTTAATAGAGAAGACGGAAGAAGAGAGAATAAAGATGTGAGACAGAAGATAATTGTCTATAAGTCTTTTAATCTATTCCTATCTTCTTTAGTCTATCGTCTAATGTCTAAAAAAAATATATGGCAAAGCAAGGTTTTCGTATTTGGATCTCTCCTCCTCATCTTTCCGGCAAGGAAATGCACTTTATTGAAGAGGCTTTCGAGGAAAATTGGATAACTACGTTGGGAAATAACGTATCGGGGTTTGAGAATGACTTGGAATCCTACTTGAACCACCCGGCGAAGCAAGTGCTTGCCCTTAATTCGGGAACGGTTGCTATTCATTTGGCATTGATATTGGCGGGAGTCGAGAAAGATGATTACGTGATTTGTCAATCTTTCACCTTCGCCGCAACTGCCAACCCTATCATGTATATGGGCGCGAAGCCCGTTTTTGTGGATAGCGAGGAGAAAACGTGGAACTTGTCGCCCGAATACACCGAAAAAGCTATTCTGGCATGTATCGAAAAAGGACGAAAGCCGAAAGCCATCCTAGCTGTGGATCTTTATGGCATGCCTGCCGATTATGATGCCCTATCTGCTGTTGCCGATAAATATAAAATCCCATTAATAGAAGATGCAGCCGAATCATTAGGTTCGTCTTATAAGGGTCGGATGTGCGGAACTTTCGGACAGATGGCTATCCTGTCTTTCGCGGGAAACAAGATCATCACCACTTCAGGCGGAGGCGCATTGGTTACGTCGGACGAAAAAGAAGCCGAAAGAGCGCTTTTTTTTGCTACGCAGGCGAAAGACAACCGTCCGCACTACGAACATTCCATGATCGGGTATAATTATAGAATTAGCAATATCCTAGCCGGAATCGGACGAGGACAAATGACGGTTATAAACGAGCGAGTAGAAAAAAGAAGAAGCAACCACAGGTATTATCAAGAGGCTTTCAAAGAGATAAAAGGGATCACTGTTTTTTCTGAGCCGAATGATGATTACAGGTCTAATCATTGGTTGAGTTGCATATTGATAGATCCCAAGCAAACAGGGAAAGATCGGGAAGCAGTCCGACTTCATTTGGCAAATCAAGGGATAGAATCCCGACCGGTCTGGAAACCTATGCATCTTCAACCGGTATATCAACATTTTGATTTCTTTGGCGATGGGACTTCCGAGCAAATTTTTGAGCAAGGTCTGTGTTTGCCTTCGGGTTCTCAGTTGTCTGATGAAGACTTAA
>DAIPZW010000136.1:0-5033 GCA_036781965.1 Bacteroidales bacterium | reverse complement strand
AAGTCTTTGTTCTATTTAATTATCTGCCGAAGAAACCGGTAATATATAATCGCAATTATCGGTCGGAGCATTTAACTTAAAGTTAATAAAACGAGTCTCTCCGGGTAATAAATTGAAATAACCATCAGAGAAAAAAGCAGGCAAGATAATTTCATCTTCTCTTGTAAAAGCATTTAACTTAAGTGCCGGAGCAATTTTAGAACCATGATTAGTTAATCTTACGGTTTGTAGATTTCTTCGTTTTATCGTTGTCACTTGCAAATCTTCGTAAGAAAGACGTGCTAGTTCTTTATAAGCCTCATCTGTTTGCTTTTCCCAATAATCATTGACAGAAATCAGATTTCCTTTTTTATCTTTCAATTCTAAACGAACTAAATACAAATCGGGCTTATTATCAGTATTCAAAGTCATATTAGCAGGTGTAACAGAATTGGCTTCAGCTACGATCTTCTTCGTTTCACTTTCCAATAAATTGCCATACATATCATATACTGATATACTTGCTTGCAAATCTTTCTGTTTTTCGCGAGTAGTATTTAGGACTATAACATCATGATCCGGTAAGTTTTTCTGAATATGTATAGGTTCGCAAGCTTTTTTAGAAGCGAAATAGGAAGCAGGCGTATCATAATCATAAGAATAAGTTTGCCAAATCATACTTGGCCAAGCAGGATGGCTCATCCAAAGAATTAATCCGGTAGTAGAATCCCACATTTTACTATTCCAAGCTTCTATCATACTTCGCCAAGCATCATAAGTAACAAATTGTGCTCTACGGGAAAAAGTTTCCATACTTTGAGGCTCTCCATAACGATTCACGTCTTCCATAAAATGCTGAAATCGTTGAGTCGTATGGTGTAAATCATGATAAGCCCATACATCATTAATAGGCCATAAGTCTTCGGGAGCTAGAAATTTACTTATAGTGGAAGCGGTTGGTATAGCAAAAGTTCCCATTTCCGTATTAAATCCTTTGGCATAATTGGTATAATAAAGAGAAGGATCTTTGAAATACCCCCAAGGTCCGCTTGGTCCTATATTTAAATAACGTGATTGTCCATGATAATGCCGCGTAGGATCTTCTTTCGCCAACATATTAGTCAAAGATCTATCTAATCCTTTGGGAGCATAACCTTCGTTTCTTGGACACCAAAGAGCTATTGATGGATGATTACGGAAACGTTTTACTACATCCGTAGCATTTTGAAGAAACAATTCTTGATCGATAGGTTCAACCGTATCGTCCGTAGTTATCCAAAAATCATTCCATACTAACATACCATATTCATCGCAGAGTTCATAGAAAACTTCTTCAGTTGATTCGCCTGTCCAATTTCTTATAATATTAAAATTCATTTGTTTATGCAATTGCATGTAAGGTTCTAACCTCTCTCTGGAAGAACGTTTCATTGCATCGTCCATTCCCCAGTTTCCTCCTCTGCAAAAAATACGAACACCATTCACTCGAATTACTAAAAACGGGCCGACAGGGTCATTTTGGTCTAAAAGACTAAAGTCGGTAATTGAAACTCCCGGTTGTAAAGTCGGCAATTCAATATTCTTTGCATACTCTTTCCTATTAATAAAATCAAAAACAGGTTGTCCGTATTTAATCATCTCCGTTGGAGAATAAAGAACCCTTGTTTCTCCCATTTGTTGGTCATATACCATTAATTCGTAAGATAATTCCCGAATACCAAAGCGAGTGGATTGTAAATCCGAAACCGCATTTCCTGTTAATGTTTCTAGTTGAAGCGTATATAAATTTTGTTTTCCATAACCATTCGGCCACCAAAGTTTAGGATTCTTGATTTTTAAAGCTTTATATTCTTCAGGGGAAAGAATAATCTCTTGAATCTCATTGGGCGAAAGAACATAATCCTTTTTAACGATAATATCTCCTATTGTAGCTTGAAGTATTCCCTCAACAGGACGACTATTTTCATTTTTCAAATACGTCTTGATCGTGATTTCTGCTTTAGTTGTATCAGGCAATAAGACATTCGTAATAACTTGAGTATCTAAAATTCTAACATCTTTAATAACCTTCAAGCGAACATCTTGCCATATTCCCATATTCCGGTCTCTTATTCCGGGCATCCAATCCCATCCGACAGAAGATATAAAGGTAGGGCCATCTAAACTTAAAGCTCCACCATTATAACCTTGACCGGCTTCTATAGATTGCTCATGTGGAATACCGGGATGATCGGGACGAATAACTTTCACAGCAAGAATATTTTTCCCTCCCCCTCTTTTAATTAAATCGGTTATATCAAATTCTGCACGAGCAAAAGCTCCGTCTATTCGTCCTAAAGAATCTCCGTTGAGATAAACCTCCGCACGGTAATTAATTCCATTAAACTGAAGAAATAGTTTTTTTCCCAATTCATACCGAGGAGGATTAAAAGTAATCCTATACCACCAATCCGTACGGCATAAATCATCCGGGATATACATATTATTTAATCCGAAGTAAGGATCGGGATATACACCTTGCTCGACTAAAGTAGTCAAAACAGTACCCGGAACGGTGGCATCATACCATTCTTTCGTATTATAAGCAATATCAAAAATGGATTTATTAGCTAGAAGAACCACTGAATCAGGAGCTAATTCCCAGCCTTCACTTAATATCCACTCATATTTTTTTACAGGAATTAATTGCGTGTCTAGATTTCGCTTAGCTTTCCTAATAGGTTCTTCATAAGGTGCATTACTAAATGGTAATTCTTCCTTCGGTTGCGGTTTTTCTAATCCACTCCATAATGTTTTTTCATTGTTTTGCGCCCAAGAAGAGCCTATACATAAAAAAGAGAATAGGATGGTTAGAAAAATGATTAATAGAGTACTTTGTACTTTCATTTTGTGTGCTTTTAATAATTATTTTTTAGTAATTCTTCTAATTTCAATAATTCATCACGATATTGTGCCGCTTCGAGAAACTCTAATTTCTTAGAAGCATCCATCATTAACTTGCGTGTCTTAGCTATTGCTTTCTTTAATTGATCTTTAGTCATCATTTGAACAACAGGATCTGCTGCCAAATAGCTTTCTTCTTTCTCTATATAAGCCTTAGGCTCTGCTTGTGTCCTATTTTGAAGTAAAGAAGATTGAGTGATTGTTTTCTTAATTTGCTTTGGAGTAATATTATGTTCTTCGTTGTAAAGCAACTGTTTACTTCTCCGTCTTTCTGTTTCCTCAATCGTCTTCTGCATACTATCCGTAATCTTATCTGCATAAAAGATTACTTTGCCGTTAATATTTCTTGCTGCACGTCCGGCAGTTTGAGTCAAAGAACGATGCGAACGAAGGAAACCTTCCTTATCCGCATCTAAAATAGCAACCAAAGAAACTTCGGGTAAGTCCAATCCTTCGCGCAATAAGTTTACTCCGATTAATACATCAAACACTCCTTGCCGAAGGTTTTCCATGATTTCTATTCGTTCCAAAGTATCTACGTCCGAATGGATATAAGCAGTTTGAACGCCCATCTTTCTAAAGTAAGCATCTAACTCTTCAGCCATTCTTTTAGTCAGAGTAGTTACCAAAGTTCGCTCTCTTCTTTCTGTTCTGACTTGAATCTCTTCCATTAAATCATCTATCTGATTCAAACTTGGGCGAACTTCTATTATAGGATCTAAAAGACCTGTCGGGCGAACTACTTGCTCTACTACAATCCCTTCGCTCATCTGCAATTCATAATCGGCAGGCGTAGCACTTATAAATATCTTCTGTGTCGTAAGAGATTCAAATTCATCAAAAGTCAAAGGACGATTATCTATTGCGGCTGGTAATCTAAATCCATGTTCGACTAAGTTAATCTTTCGAGAATGATCCCCACCATACATCGCACGTATCTGAGGAAGAGTTACATGACTCTCGTCTATAACTGTAAGAAAATCTTTAGGAAAATAATCTATCAAGCAGAAAGGCCTACTTCCTGCTTTTCGACCGTCAAAATAACGGGAATAATTCTCAATTCCCGAACAATAACCCAGCTCTTTAATCATTTCCAAATCATAACTTACCCGTTCATACAAACGTTTCGCTTCAAGTTGCTGACCTCCGTCATTAAAGAACTGAACTCTTTCTCCTAGATCATATTGTATCTCTTGAACCGCTCCATTGATCCGTTCTTGAGTGGTTACAAATATATTAGCAGGATAAATATCATAGGTATCATAAATCTCCAAAGGAGAACCTGATAAAGGATCAAAGGTATAAATTTCTTCTATATCATCTCCCCAGAAAAGAACTCTCAAAGCTGTATCTGCATAAGCTAAAAAAATGTCCACCGTATCCCCTTTTACCCGGAAGTTTCCTCGATTAAATTCGATTTGATTGCGCGAATAAAGGCTTGAAACTAACTTCCGAAGGAAAGCATTCCTTGAAAAGGTTATTCCTTTATTAATAGAAATAACATTTTCCTTGAAATCGGCAGGATTACCAATACCATAAAGACAGGAAACCGAAGAAATTATGATTACATCCTTTCTTCCTGACAACAAAGCCGAAGTAGCCGACAGGCGAAGCTTTTCTATTTCGTCATTAATGGATAAATCTTTCTCGATATAGGTATTAGTCGTAGGCAAATAAGCTTCCGGCTGATAATAATCGTAATAAGAAACAAAATATTCTATCGCATTATCAGGAAAGAAAGTCTTAAACTCCGAATATAACTGAGCAGCCAAAGTCTTATTATGGCTTAATACTAAGGTCGGACGGTTTAATTCTTTAATAACATTAGCAATGGTAAATGTCTTCCCTGAGCCGGTTACTCCCAATAAGGTTTGATAAGGTAAACCTTGATTAACTCCCCCGACCAACTCCTTTATTGCAGAAGGTTGGTCGCCTGTTGGTTCATAATCGGATATTAGCTCAAATTTCATAAGGGGACTACTTTAGTGCAAAAGTAACACATTTAGAAGAAATAAACAAAAAAGAGAAAGAGGAGTTAAACTCCTCTTTCTCTTTGAGAGCGGAAGACGGGGCTCAAACCCGCGACCCTCAGCTTGGAAGGCTAATGCTCT
>DAIPZW010000135.1:0-5050 GCA_036781965.1 Bacteroidales bacterium | reverse complement strand
TTTTAACTCAACGCTTTAATTTGTTATTATAGATATATGATTGCGGATTTGAGGTCTTTATTTTTAAATTTATAACCTTTATTTTTTACACTATTTTCTGCCCTTTTCACAAGAGAGGAAACTAACACAAAATTGAGATAAAAAATCCCTCTCTTTCCAGGAGAGGGATTTAGGGTGAGGAAAAATGTTTAATATTGAATGTTTAATGTTTATCCAATCTTAAATCTTAAATCTTGAATTTGGAATAATAATTCGTAATTCATAATTAGGAATTATGAATTACGAATTAGCCCGTTGCCTCACCACTTCATAGAGCAAAACGGCGGCGGCGGCAGACACATTGAGCGAGCCAATGCTTCCCAAGATAGGAATCTTGACCATCTGGTCGCAGATGCGCAAATTGTCCATCGAGATACCCATATCTTCGCCGCCCATAACCAGCGCGATGGGATCTTTGCCTAGCGCGGCTTCGGTATAATTAAGCGTGGCTTTTTCGGTGGCAGCTATAATTTTATAGCCGCAGTTTTTCAGGAACTTAATAGCCTCCGTAATGCTCGGTTCTTTGCACACAGGGAGCGACATTAAGGCTCCTGCTGAAGTCTTTACGGCATCGGCATTGACGGATACACTGTTTCGAGCGGGTATAATTAGGGCATCTACGCCGGCACACTCGCAACTTCGGGCAATTGCTCCGAAATTCCGAACATCTGTAACGCCATCCAGGAGGACGATAAAGGGATTTTTTCCTTCTTCATATAGAAAAGGGACAATATCGTCTAGCGTTTGGTAGGTTACGGCAGATATAAAGGCGATGACTCCTTGATGATTTTTGCGTGTAAGCCGATCTAATTTCTCTTTAGGCACTCGCTGTATGGGGATAGTAGTTCCCTTGACGATGGTAAACAGTTCGCGCGCCAAGTCGCCTTGCAAATCGCGGCGCATAAGTATTTTATCGACTTCTTTTCCTGCTTGTATGGCTTCCATGACGGCACGTGTGCCAAAGATCATTTCGTTTTCTTTCATTTGAGTTTGTTGGTTTTAAGTAATTCTTTGGCGTTGTCGATAGCTGCAGGGCTTAATTCCGCGCCGCTAAGCATACGCGCAATTTGTTCAACCCTTTCTTCTTCGGAAAGTCTGACTATCGCCGTTTCCGTTCCGTATTCTTCTTCTTTTTTATATACTAAATATTGGGAACTTCCTCTTGAAGCAATCTGCGGATGGTGAGTAATCGCGATTACTTGCATAAACTGTCCCATTTCTTGCATGATCTGTCCCATCTTATCGGCTATCTCGCCCGATACGCCGGTATCTATTTCGTCAAAAATAATTGTCGGCAGGGTCACAAAGCTTGCGATGAGGGATTTAAGCCCCAACATCAGGCGGGAAATCTCTCCTCCCGAAGCGATAAGCGACACGGGTTTCGGGACGCTGCCTTTATTTGCCGAAAAAAGAAAGGTAACATCGTCCAATCCTGTTACAGCCGGCTGTTCTTTAGGTGTTATTTGACAGTCAAACTGCATATTGGGCATTCCGAGCGTTGAAACTTTCCGGACTAAGGATGTATTCAACTCTTTGGCTGCCGTCTTTCTTGATTCGGACAATTTTTCGCCCTGCATCAAGGTATCTTCATAAGCCGATTGGCGGTCTTCTTCCAACTTTTTTAGTTGTTCTTCGTAATTATCTACGAATTGCAATTTGTTTTCTATTTCTTTTTGGATAAACAACAGGTCTTCGATCGACTGCACCTTGTGTTTTCGCTGAAGCGTATAGAGCGTATCCAGACGTTCGGTGACTATTGCCAAGCGTTCGGGGTCTAATTCCAGCTGTTCCTGTTGTTTATTTACGTCCGAAGCTAAATCCTTCAACTCCAAATAGCAAGATTCCAAACGCGAAGTCATATCTTCGGCAGGCAAATAGATAGCTTTCAGGCTTTCTGCCTTTTTCAGGGCTTCGCGCAGGGTATTGACCACGCCTTGCTCTTCGTTTTCGAGTGTTTGTTCTATCTGATAAATAGCCGACTTGATATCTTCGACATGAGAAAGGGTATCCTGCTCTGTTTCCAGTTCGTCTTGTTCGCCGGAATGGAAATTCGCCTCCGTTAATTCCTTATATTGAAAGCGAAGGTAGTTTTCTTCTTCGGAATGCGAGACCGCTTGCTGTTTTAGTTCGTCCAATTGTTTGGCAAGCGCTTTGTATCGGTCAAAAGATACTTTATAGGCAGCTCTCAGGTCGTTATTCTTCGCTAGAATATCAATTACTTGCAACTGAAATCGGTTTTCCGTCAGCAAAAGGTTCTGATGTTGCGAATGAATATCTATCAGTCGTTCGCCCAAGTCCTTCAAATCGTTCAGCCCGACCGGCGAATCGTTGATGAAAGCCCTCGACTTGCCCGAAGCGCTTATTTCCCTTCGGATAATACACTGTTCGGGATCATATTCTAAGTCGCGTTCGTCGAAGAACGCCAGGAGGTCATACCCCTTTATACCAAATTCGCCCTCAATCAAACATTTATTTTCGCCTTCTTTCAAGGTCTTTGCATCAGCACGTTGCCCTAAAATAAGAGAAAGAGCGCCCATAATGATAGATTTGCCTGCTCCCGTTTCGCCCGTAATAGCCGAAAATCCCGAAGGAAAGTCTATTTTCAGGGAAGAAATCAGCGCATAGTTTTGGATAAGTAACGATTGAAGCATTATCTCTGATATACTATTTCTTTAATGATTCATACTTATCGGAAGATGCGGGAAAGACGTTGCGAAGCAGGTCGTAAGTGGTTCTTTTCTCGTCCGAACTTGCCTTTTCGGCTATCGAAGCCACCTCTTCAAGCTTGCAATCGGCAAACATTTGAAGTATAATCTCCGACCCTCTTACATTTCTCACCTCTTTTAAGGTAGGCAGAGCCTCCAATATCGTAGTTCTTGCCCGATCCGAGTTAGCTGCCATCTCATCTAAACCTTTTCTATGATATAAATACCAAAATTGTCGGTAGGTTTGCATGGTATTGTCATTAAAAGCATTGATAACGGCGGTGCGACTCTTGTTATCGTCGAAAGCAGACCAGCCGATCCAGCCGGAAGATTGGGCAGTGTTGGCAATATTCTGGGCTTCGCGGTAGAAATAGCCTCCGCCGAGCGGCGAAAAACTGTCAAAATCAACGCCAAGAACCAAATTGCAATAGAAACAAACAACTGCTATCAAGTTAGAACTAAGATTATTGTCTTGTTTATATAGAGGAGTCCCCTGCATAAACTCAAATTCGAACTTGGTATCCCTCCAATTCAAGGTAGTTGTTACGTATGTCGAGTTATATACCGGTCGTCTTGCATGAACCATCAGTTCTGCTTTGAAATTATAATCGGAAATCTCTTCGGAGATTATAATAGAAAAGGTACAATCTATCTTTTCCAAGTTGGAAAAAGTAGCCGAACTCCACTTGGTATTATTTATAAATTGAGAAAGCTCCTGCTCCAAAGACGTAAAAAGGTCTTTATTGGTCGATTGAATACGATCGCTATTGACAGTAACCGTTGCATTCAACTCTTGACCGTACATCCTCAGCCCGGCGAGCAATATTAGGCTTAGTATAATTAGTGTCTTTTTCATTTCATCACTTCGATTAGGTTGGAAACTATATCATTTGCCACTTCTTTCTTGGTTTTCAGATCGAAAGAACGGACTTTCCCTTCCTTATTTATAATACTTATCTTATTTGTATCGGTTTGGAAGCCGGCTCCCTTGTCTTTCATGGAATTAAGAACGATAAAGTCCAGGTTTTTCTTCTTCAACTTGTCTTCGGCATGGCTTATTTCA
Source organism: Bacteroidales bacterium (assembly GCA_036781965.1). Classification (GTDB taxonomy): domain Bacteria; phylum Bacteroidota; class Bacteroidia; order Bacteroidales; family Azobacteroidaceae; genus Azobacteroides. The sequence continues at coordinate 1,243 of DAIPZW010000135.1, read as the reverse complement.
TTGTCTGTCTCTAGTGCAAAACCCGCCAAAACCTGTTTATCGGTCTTCATACTGCCTAATTTCGCAGCGATGTCGGGATTAGCGGTCAGTTCCAACGTCAATGCTTCGCCGTTTTTCCTTTTTTTCTTCTTATCTAAGTATTCTTTCGGGCGATAATCCGCTACTGCTGCACAAAGAATGCCGGCATCGGCGTCGGAAAAGGCTTTTACTGCCTCAGACATCATTTCTTCTGCCGATTCTACATCGATTCTTCGGACGGATGCATGATGTATCGTCTGATTGACCGGTCCTGCTATTAAAACTACCCTAGCTCCATGTTCGGCACATGCTTCGGCGAGGGCAAAACCCATCTTTCCTGAAGAATAATTCCCGATAAAGCGAACCGGATCTATCTTTTCATAGGTTGGTCCGGCGGTTATTACTATTTTTTTTTTTGATAAATCCTGCTGTTTAGCAAAAAAACCTTCCAAGTGTTCTACTATCTTGTCCGGTTCTTCCATACGTCCTTTTCCTTCCAAAGCACTTGCCAGGTAGCCCGACGTAGAATCTATGACGTAATTGCCGTAAGATTTCAGCTTTTCCAAGTTTTTCCGGGTAGAAGGATGGGAATACATATCCAAATCCATAGCCGGCGCAACAAAAACGGGGGCTTTCATGGACAGATAAGTAGTAATCAGCATATTATCAGCTATTCCGTTTGCCATTTTTCCTATTGTCGCCGCCGTTGCAGGTGCTATAATCATCGCATCCGCCCATAAACCTATATCAACATGGCTATTCCAGTCGCCTGTTTTAGAGAAAAATTCACTGATAACAGGTTTATGGCTCAATGTAGATAGCGTAACGGGCGTAATAAACTCTTTCCCTGCGGGTGTAATAACTATTTGCACCTCTGCACCTTTTTTAATCAACGCTCTGCATAAGTAAGCTGCCTTGTAAGCGGCTATACTTCCCGTGATTCCTAATATTATTTTCTTTCCTCTTAGCATATATACATAAAAAACGGTGCAAGTTAGTGATTATTTTCTTTAATTGAAAATTAAAGAGGGAGAAAGGCAGGGCAAACGCATCTTAATTTGTTAGGATTTTCAACAAATAATCATTATTCCATCCGGCATCAAGCCTTTTGCCTTTCACACTTCTTTTTTTGGATTGCTCCTTCTTGATTAGGTTGAGAGCAATCCGGTTAAGCATTGTCTATTAATGAAAGGTCGCGATAGAGCGTACATTTCCGATGCTCAAT
>DAIPZW010000134.1:0-5053 GCA_036781965.1 Bacteroidales bacterium | reverse complement strand
TTCCATCGCCCGGATCGTTTTGCTTTCTATTTCCTTTTTTATATCATTGATAAAAATTTCATCTGTAAATGGATTAGGATATACTTTCAGAGAGGAGATGTCGATTGATGTAATAGCGGTAAGATTCATTACAAAATCAATGTTCGTTATTTCTGATTCCCCCGAAGAATAGATGGTTTTAACACCTGCCGTATGAATTCCCTGCGTAACATCTTTGAATATATATTCTGTTTCTTGCAGACCTGATGCAACTTCATTTTCATCAAGATAGATAGTATAAGAAGCTGTTGCCCGAGTCGGTTTTGCATTAGGGTTACTAACAGATATGTCATCAAGCATAAGAAAAAATACATCTTCCGATATACAATTGATCGATAAATGGATATTCTTTCCGACATACGGACTGAGATCGAATGAATATTCTGTCCATTCTTGAGGTACTTCAATATAATCCTCTGTTTGTATAAAACTAAAATCGGCAGGCATGGTGCCGGTAGTTGAAACGCCTATTCTCAACCATTCAAAATTTATATTTTTCAAGAATGTTTTAGCCCAAAATGTGAACTTCATTCCCTCTATCACCTTTATTTTGGGTAATATCAACCAATCATCATTAGCATCTTTTACGGTTGAAAAGCATGCGAGGAATTTGTCTCCGCTGTGAGGTCGCATATCTACCATATCATGATTCCAAGAAGGCATCATTTGCGAAGGATTGAAAACAATATAAGAACCAATATATCCTTCATTGTCGAAAGAATAACCCGAACCAAATCCATAAGTCGGCAATCCGTCATTATCAATCAAAGTATAAGAATTGATACCTTCGTAGATAAAATTCTCATGGCTTTCCATATCGTCGAAGAAAGCATCTGTTCCATTGTTCCATGAAAAAGAGACATCTTTATCAATTTGTACCACTTCCAATCCATAAGGTCTGATTATAATCTCTTCCAATTGAGCATTATGCGACTGTCCGGTATTGTTAATGTCAATATCTACTGCCGAATATACTTTATATCCATCCAATGTAATGGTCAAATCATATTTTCCTCGCCATACTGAAGGAAATGTGACAGAAGCGTTTTCGGATGTCGCTATATAAAACTTGGAAAGGTCGGCTGTCTGAGGTGTCAATTTTACTATTGCTCCTATTATGGGTTTTCTTTCTGTATCGGTAATATTGACCGTGTATTCGACCATCATATCTTTAGGTATGATATTGGAGCCCTTCGCAACAGACGTGACGTTATCATATTGAGCAACGACTGCATATTGATAAAAACCATAATCAAGCATAGCCCAGCCGTTGTCTGTAAAAATAGTTTCTGTACAATCATCTGCTATCTTAATCCATTCGGTTTGGGGTTCTCCTTCTTTTAATCGATAAATAGTGTAGTTTTGGAGCCCTCGGTAATTTTCTTCCAGCGAATAAATGGGAGTATCTGTCATGTAAGGGGCATTTTCAATAAAAATTATGCTTTCAACTCCTTGCTCGTCGTCAGAAAGAGCAGGGGTTGTCATTATATCGCATGAGCTTTCTTTGCTGAATCCTAAATCGATCCCTTTTGCACGAAGCATGAAGCTTTCTTGCATGGAGGAATCCATCGAGCCGAATGCTCCGGTGGTATAATCGTTGGCATAGTATTGCGTTTGAGGAACGAACGGATATTCTTCCGAAGGAACATCGGTGCCTAATGCAACAAATCCCAGGTAGCTTACCGCAACCATAAAACCGTTTGGAGTACTTACCGGGCGATGCAGTACATGGGTGTTCCATGTCATATCAGTATTCGGGACGACTGCATGGTAAAGGATGTTTGATGTAGGATTTCCGTTTTCGTCCAAATCAAAAATAAATACATTGATTTGATTGTGAGGTCCTCCTTCATCTTTCAAATACCAAGAAACTTCATCGACCTGAGCTTTTGTTCTGAAAACAGAACCCATTACTGAATAATTCCTATCTATATAAGGCATACTTATTTGAAATCCTCTTTGCCCCGCATTAAGACCACTATCATACCGAAAATCAACAAGAGTTGGCTGCGACCACGAAATAATTGCGGCATTGCCATCGTTGCTCTCTGTAGCAATAATATTTCCAACAGGTATGGCAATTTCAGAAAGTTCTATGTTGTAAACGGAGATGTTTTGATTGATCTCTACTTCTGAGCTGAAGATAACATAGTCTTTCAAGTAACCTTCAACTTCATACATAAAACCATTACTCCCGTAAATACCGGCAAAGTTATATACTCCATTTTCATCAGTTGCAACACTATAATCGGCATATCCCGATAAGCTTATAATTACTCCCTCCAAAGGATTCCCAGTGTGACTTTCCGTAACTGTTCCACTCATAGCATAGGATTGCGGGATGACTTGCAAAGTAATATCTTCTTTTGTGGTTGTCGCAGTCACTATCTTTATATCCGAAATTGTTGAATTGTAGTATCCATACAAACTTATCTCCAGTTCGCAGCCTCCGGGCATTAAATACGGAAGAGTATACTGACCGTTCTCATCAGTAAAAGTATATAGATTATATCCTGCAACTTGTACTTTTACTCCCTCTAAAGGACCCGAAAGATCGCTTACTGTACCTGTCAAGGCTCCCATATTTTCAGGATTTAGCAAGAATGTTATATTAGGATATGTGTCTAAAAGCGTTCCGGCAGAAGGGATCGGAGGATTGTTGCTTGTCCCTGTTTTTACTCGACTACGCGCCGAGTTTTCTATATAACCTCCATAGAATTGCTTTCCGAACCTCATCGTATTGTCCGATTTGTATGCAAGGACTACTAAATTGCCTCCTGAATAGGTATAGGGTTCACTGAATGAAATCATAACATCTGTGCCATCATCTTCCGTGAAATTAATTGTTCCATTGAAAACCATGGTCAAAGATGTAGAGTCGATCCATTCGTTTGATAAAGTTTCTTCATCAGTTTCTCCAATCCATAGTTGTATAGGAATATTATTAATGGACTCATCAAACTTCGAATTGTAAAGCACTCCATAAATCTTACCTCCATTGGACATTACTTCATATGGGAAGTATAAAGTTTGCGTAAGACTATAAGAACTCATAAAACTAAAAGGCATATTAACCAGCTCTTGTCCATCGCCAATACTACGTTTAACAATTGCTGCAGGTAGAACATGAGCGGTCACGCTTTCTTTTGTTTTATTATTCATTTCTGCTTCATCACCAGCTAATACAACACATCCATAAACCGAAATAATATCTTCTTGTTCGGGAATCCATTTCAATTCATAATTTAGTGATTCTCCTTGTTTGATGGAAAGGCCGGGAACAGAGGCAAGAACACTCCCGTCTTCTTTAAGGAGCTGAACGTTATAAGCCGTTTGGGTGTTTCTCCCAATATTTTCAACTGAAACGATGAAAGAAGCCTCTTCACCGGCAATGATAAACGGGTTTACTTCTATAATATCATATGCCGCGAGATCATTATCAGGCTCTGTTCCAAATAGTATATTGTCCAAATCAAAAGTGACATTGTTATATATACGGTCTACTTGTATCATGAAATTACAGGTTTTGCCTGCATAAGCACTAAGATCAAGTTGGAGAAGTTGATAATCGGAAGATGCAATATGGCTTCTTCTGTCCAATACATGTACCAAATCCCATGTTTGTCCGGCATCCTCACTTACATATATGAGAGCCATAAAACTTTCAGGAGGTGCAGCATTACCCCATGTTGAGAAACAATATTGAAAATTTAATTTTGGAGCATTTCCCATAGCTACAAAATTTGACACCATTTGTGCCGTACGGATAAGGTTAGATAGACTGACTGAAAATTTATTGCTATTATCTACTCCTCCGTAAGTAAAAACTCTCAAAGAACCATTCCACCCCACAGGGATGGCGTTATAAGGCAATCCTTCGAAATCTTCAGTCATATAAGAGGATGTTTTTTCTGTGGTTACAGAAGAGGTAACATTAATAGTAATCGCCGTTTTTTTCGGATCATTAGTGGTAATAACAAAAGACCCTTTGTAGTCTCCTACTTTTGTTGGCGTAAATTCTACTGTAATAACCTTTGATTCCATATAAGCAAGCGTGCCTGATAATCCGGTTACAACAATATTCTGAGCAACATTGCCTAGGCTCAATGAAAGGTCTGATTTCCCTGTATTGGTAATCGTATAGTTTTTTTGATATGTTTTTTCTGTTAGAAAAGTATAACCGAAATCAAGTGTTGAAGATCCATTAAACTCCGGATCTTCTGAAACAGCACAAACAGTCACGTCATCCAAAAGTATTGCATAGTTATCCGAACTATTCCAATGACGAAAAGCGATGTAAATATTTTGTCCTTTATAAGCATCCAAAGGCAATATTACTTCGTAATATTTTCCTGTTGCTTCACGGAGCGTTTCTGAATGAATGCTGGTAAAACTTGAAATATTAGTATCTGTTGTTGAAATCAGCACATCGTATTTTTCATTATAGAGGATTTGATTTTGTGCTCCAATCCAAAAACATAAATGACACTCTTTGTCAGGGATAGTTATTTGAGGAGAAATGAGCCAGTTGTCAGGAATAAGCAAGGATCCTGTCTCTTCTCCTGTATTGGGATTGCGGAAAGAAAAAGATGCTGCTGCCCATATTCCGGAATGTACTTCCACAGAAGGATCTGAGAGAATCCTTCCATGGGCCCAATTATATGAATCCCCATCTTGATCCAACATCGTCCACCCTTCGGGAGGGAATATCTCCGTTTCAAATCCTTCTTCAAGAAAGATTTCTTTCTCTCCATCATTCGCCAATAAAACCGGAGATAGGAGAGCTAAAACTAAAAGTAATAGAAAATGATTTAATAGCTTTTTTTTCATAATTTATTCATTTTAAGATAAACAAAACTTCCTGTCGCAAAAGTAATATATAATTTTTCAAGAAATGTCCAATTATTTCTTGAAAAATGTCACAAAAGTCTTTTATCCTAATGCTGTAGACTAGTTGCAATAGTATAAGTCATTTATTTATTGCATTTTACAAAGAATGACTATTTGCGATTAT
>DAIPZW010000133.1:0-5117 GCA_036781965.1 Bacteroidales bacterium | reverse complement strand
TATATTTGCACCGAATTTATAAAAACTAAAATAAGACAGACATGCCTGAAATATCCAAAAGAGGAATTGAGATGCCGGCTTCCCCAATTCGGAAACTGGCTCCTTTAGCAGAAGTTGCGAGTGCAAAAGGACTTAAAATTTACAGATTAAACATCGGACAGCCTGATATTCAGACTCCGGAAGTAGGTCTTGAGGCTATGCGTAAAATTGATCGCAGCATCTTGGAATATAGTCCTAGCGAAGGTTATCTTAGCTTCCGCAAGAAACTTGTTCCTTATTATGATAGTTTTAAGATGAACGTAACGGTAGATGATATCATCATCACAACCGGAGGTTCTGAAGCGGTGATGCTTGCTTTTATGTCTTGCCTTAATCCGGGAGACGAAGTAATCATTCCGGAACCTTTTTATGCTAACTATAAAGCTTTTGCTATTCAAGCGGGAGCTGTTATTAAAGCAGTACCATCAGGTATAGAAGACGGATTTGCATTGCCTCCTATTAGTGATTTCGAGAAATTGATCAACGAAAGAACTAAGGGGATTTTAATTTGTAATCCTAACAACCCGACCGGTTATGTTTATTCTCAAGACGAAATGAACCAATTGCGCGACTTAGTAAAGAAACACGATCTTTATCTGTTCTCTGACGAAGTTTATCGCGAATTTACTTATACCGGACTACCTTATATAAGTGCTCTTCATTTGGAAGGAATTGAAAACAACGTAATTATGATTGATTCGGTTTCTAAACGCTACAGTGAATGTGGTATTCGTGAAGGTATGTTGGTTACTAAAAATAAAGAAGTGCGCGCGGCAGTTATGAAATTCTGTCAAGCTCGTTTGAGTCCTCCTTTGTTAGGACAAATCGTAGCAGAAGCATCTTTAGATGCACCGGCAAGCTACCTAAAAGGAGTGTATGACGAATATCTTGAACGCCGTAATTATTTAATAGATGCTCTTAACCGCATTCCGGGAGTTTATTCTCCAATGCCTTCAGGAGCTTTCTATACAATAGCAAGATTACCAATTGACGATGCTGACAAGTTCTGCGCATGGTGCCTTTCTGATTTCGAATATGAAGGACAAACCATCTTCATGGCTCCTGCAACCGGATTCTATATGACCGAAGGTTTAGGAAAAAATGAAGTACGCATCGCTTATGTATTCGAGAAGAAAGAACTTGAAAAAGCAATGGTTGTATTGGAAAAAGCTTTAGAAGCTTATAACAAGAAATAACCTTAAATAATTTTCATCAAAATAGATGAGAGAGAGGATGTATCGTGAGGTATGTCCTCTTTTTATTAGATCAATCTAGTATTCAAGATTCAAGATTGTTCAATACTAGTAAATAAAAACGTGTGGTAATAATCTTAAATTTCAAATATTAGATCTTGAATCCTTTAAGGTATTCTTTAATTTCTGCTGAAATGCGGAAACTTTCACGTGCTTTTTGTATCGATTTATTATGAACAAACTTAGAGAAAACAGGCGTTTCCAACAAAGGAAGAGCTTGATCGTAATGTTTGACAAGTGCAACACTCATAGCCCAAGCCAGTGCCATATCGACATAGTATTGCCCTTGTAGAACCTCTGTCATGTGTTTTAATACCTTATATATATAGGTATCATTCAGGTAAAAAGCCATTAAAACAACCACAAAAGTACGTTTTGTGAACTCGCCTTTGTCATACTTCAAAGGGAGAAAATGTTTAAATACTTCTTCGGGATACTTATGAAAGACTTTCAATGTGCAAATAATCACATCAACATGCGCCCAGTTATCGAATTTAAGAATAAGAGGATCTAAATAGTTGAACAAAGTTTCGAGCGGCATATTCTTGCATTTACCCAAAACCAAGCCGTAAAGCATGATATGTTCATAAGTCTTAAACTCAGCGTTCAATAAATACTCGTCTCTTTTAGCGTCATTAGCTATCTCGCCGGCAAGCTTCTTCAAAGCCGGTATTCTTATTCCCAAAACAGGATAAGAAGTTGAAATAAGTTTCTCATTAAAGGCTTTATAGTTTGTTTCTTTTAATCCGTCAAACTGTTTGTCTATCCAATCGTTCATAGGGTTGTATTTTTAGTGTAAAAAGATTCTGTTTCTTCTTCGTTATTCTCATTGTTTTCTTCCTCTTCATCATCTTCTTCCTCTTCTATTTCAATCGGTTTTTGAGGTCCATGCTTGTAAAACATCAAGGCAGTAAACGTTCCGGCAATAGCTCCTGATAAGTGTCCTTCCCAAGATAATTTAGGATCATAAGCTTCGGCAATAGGTAGCATGCTCCATATTGTACTTCCATAAACGAAGGCAACTAATAAGGATACAGCCATTAAAGGGATATATTTTCGGATAATACCGCTGAAGAAAAGAAAGAAAGACAAGGCAAATATCAGTCCGCTTGCCCCGACATGCCAAGCTTCGCGCCCGATAAGCCAAGTGAATAAACCTGAAAGCAACCACAAACAAGGCAGGACGATAAATGATAAATCTTTATAAAAATAAAACAAACACCAACCTAACATCAAGAGAGGGATGGTGTTGGAAAACAAATGTCCGACAGAGCTATGTATAAATACGGAAGTCAGAATACCCAATAAACCGTTTGTTTCTCTGGGATATACGCCTAAATGCATCCAATCATTAGCGATATTGATTTGAACTAACCACGTAAGCCACAAAACAATGACGAAAAGAATCGGAAAAACGGATGCATAAAAGATTTTCTTTCCTTCGACTGACATGGATAACTTTACTTAAAGATTTTAATATTAAAGAATTGAATGGATTCCCTCTATATAATCTCTTGTATTAGACAAACGGGGAATTTTATTTTGTCCGCCTAATTTATTGCGCGACTTTAACCATTGAAGGAAAGTACCTTTAGGAACAGCTCTTACAATCGGTTTCTTCAAAGAAAGGTCATAAGAGCGTTTTGCTGCATAATCTGAGTTGAGTTTCTTTAGTTCCTCGTCCAATATGTCGGAAAAAGCATTTATATCAGCAGGAGGTTCTTCAAATTCAATCAACCATTCATGCGCTCCTCTCATATTTTCAAAGAAAACAGGCGCAGCAGTATAATCCGATATACGGGATTTTGTTTTTTCTGCTGCTATTTTCAAGGCATTATCGGCATTATCCACCATTAATTCCTCGCCGAAAGCATTGATATAATGTTTGGTTCGTCCTGTGATACGGAACAAATGAGGAGAAGTCGAGGAAAAACGAACCGTATCGCCTATCATATATCTCCAAAGTCCGCCATTAGTAGAAATTATCAAGGCATAATCGATATTTGTGCTTATTTCTTCCAACAACAAAGTCTGAGGATTCTCTTTATCTAACTGATCCAAAGGTAAAAACTCATAGTATATATTATTATCCAACATGAGCAATAGTTCTTTTGATGCTTTATCATATTGAAGACCAAAGAAACCTTCCGAAGCATTGTAGGTTTCCCAATAGTGGATATCGGTTCCCTTGAAGATTTCATGGTATTGCTCTTGATAGGGAGTGAAACTAATGCCGCCGTGAAAGAATACATCAATATTTGTCCATATTTCTTTGATCGGTTTACCTGTCTTTTCCACCATCTTTTGCAAGAGAACCATCATCCAAGAGGGAACTCCTGTCATGGCACGAACGTCTGTTTTCAAAGCATAATCCACTAATTTATCCAGCTTCTGTTCCCAATCAGGAATCAGCGCAATGCTTTGAGGCGTACGTCGGGAGTTTGCCCAAAAAGGCAGATGACTCATAAGAATAGCCGAAACATCGCCGGTAAAGATTCCGTCTCCTATGTTGTTTACTTGCTGGCTTCCTCCTAAAACCATCGTTTTTCCTAAGAGAAAACGGGAATCGGGATAAGCATTCAAGTAGAGTCCCAGCATTTGTTTGCCACATTTATAATGGCTATCGTTCAAAGATTCGGAAGTGACGGGAATGTATTTACTTCTATCGTTCGTTGTGCCCGAAGACATCGCAAACCATTTCACAGGTTTATTCCATAATACATTCTTCGCCTTACTGACAATTATCTTTTCTATGTATGGTTTCAGTTCATCATAAGTAATCAAGGGAACACGCTTGCGAAAGTCATCTCTTGATTTGATTTGATTGAAATTATGTTCTTGTCCGTAAAGTGTTTTCGAGCCGTTTTTTAATAAATAGCCGAATACTTGTTCTTGAGTCTTAGCCGGTTGTCCTATAAAATGTTCTATTTCTTTCATATAAAAAGAAAAATAGAAACGAGATGCGGTTTGAATAAGACTCATACTATTAAAATAAATTTTATTCTTTGATTAAAGAATCCGCTTCAAGGACATCCATCAGAGGTTCTTCGATGGTTTCTTCAATCGCAGACGTTTGTTTTTTAGGCAAATAATCATCTAATACTTTCACCTTAATATTTCGGAAAGCAATGGGCTTATCGACATGATTTGAAAAGACAAACACGCCTTCCGAAAGGAAAGAAGAAACAGGAGAAGGGTCGATATAATCGATTGTAAGTAAATCTCCGACAAAAACTTGGACACTATTCGCAACAACTTCTATTTTAACAGGAAACCAAACTTCATTCGCAACCAAAGGTTCGTTTATGATTTGAACATCATCCAGACTTCCGGTCTTAGATTCGTTATACGGATTTTGATTATTGTTTATTGTCACCTTATGACCTATTCCTTTTTTACTGTATCCGTCGGAATGAAAATAAACAGCTCCTTTTGCACCATCAGAAGTCTTACATTCAAACTCTAAGATAAAGTTCTTAAACGACTTAGTAGAGATTGCTTTAGCTTTGTTGCCCGTAAGCACCATTTCGTCCTTTCCGGTCGAAACATCGCCTTGAATATTCCAACAAGTCTTATCGCCCGTGCATAAAGTCACAGACTCTTCCGATTTTTTCAGGCATGAAAAGAACAAGACAGCAAGAATAAGAATAAAAACACACTTTTTCATAGGTTATTTCTTTGAAAATCATCGCAAGATACATATTTTTCAAAAGATGAGCAACAAATGAAACAAAGTTTATAACTAGGCAAAGAACGCAAGGTCTTCTTTTATGCAAAAACCTAGCCTTTATACTAATATCAAAGTCAGTTATTTTGAAAAAAATA
>DAIPZW010000132.1:0-5133 GCA_036781965.1 Bacteroidales bacterium | reverse complement strand
CAAAGTATTATCTTGATTTATATCTTCCACGTCGGGATTTTGTCTAGCTGCTGTACTATAACTTTCTGATGAACTATCCGTACTTGGAGAGTTTCCTTCTGTTCCGTTATATCTCTTATAACGGTCTAAGATAGAAACTTGGTTTCTATCATAATCCGAACCTCTGAAATAATGATAATTATCTCCTGCCGGATCATTAAGAGGAGAAAATGGATCTTCTGCCCATTTAGCTTTCACACTAGGATCTAATTTAGCATTTAATCTATTCAAGTAATTTTTATAAGTGCCAAATTCTAATTCTTGTTCAGTACTTAATCCATTTAATCCTACATCTTGTTTTCTACGAGCCTTTTCATCTGCATCAAAAGCATAGACTAAAGATTGCTGATTAGGAACATATCCCCATACTGTTTCTGTTACTTTAGATAAGTCCCCATCAGGAGGAATACCGTTTTCGTAAAATTTCTTTTCGTCTTTCAATATATCCTCAGAAATGTCTCCTAAGTTAATATAAAGATCTCCACCTGTACTATTAGGATCATAAATAAACGGGTCTAATAACCAAAATTCAATATGTTCAATATTGTTAGATTCAAAGTTAGTTTGAGAATCATCTATTTTACGAAACATACCTCCCCATCTCTTTTCGGGATCAGCTAATTTACCATCCGAATTCATTCCATCTACGTCTAAGTTATAAGGACCTCTCTCTTCCGGATAGTAGGCTAAGTTTAATATTGAGATATAAGATGATTCGTCAAAATTAGTTTGCTTACTTGGATAAAGTTCTGTCTCTAATACCTCCCGTACATAATGATTAGATAGTTGATCCAAATCGTTTTTAATATGATTAGGAGTTAAAGAAGAGCGACGAGTAAATAAAGGATCAATCGTGTACCAAGCTAATAAAGCTCTATTATTACCATATTTAATGTCATTCGTATTTATTGATTCCGGAAACATAGCAGGTGTAGCAGACAAACTCCAAGAATAAGGAGTACGAAGGTCATACGTCATCTTAGCTTGTTCAAAATCATCAATATAAGAGTAATCGCCTCCGTTATCACTCGAATAATGTCCGGGTATTAGCTGTGCATATTCCGCAGTAAGTGAAATTTGCGAAGGAGCCGTTAAATCTAATAGAGGTATTTTATCTAAAATATGAGTAAGCCAATAGGATTGAGCAGAATAATTCAAATTAAAGCCAAATAAAGTATTATTTACTGCCTCTTGTCCCGGTTGAGTCTTTAAGGTCATAGGCATTTCCTTCAAGTTCATAATAGTAGCTCCGACATTAAACTGAGGATTAATTGCATATTCAAGATTTAATCCCATCATGGTCTTTCTTTGCATACTAAGCATGGATTGACTTTCCGAATGTACTTGGATTTCCGCATTCGCATAAGCATCATTAATGATAGTAACCCCTCCTGTACTATAATTTACGGTATAGTCAATATTTTCTGTCAGTCGTACTCCATTCGCTGTTACGGTTACCGAACCTCTTGTTACATTATAAGCATCCAATTCTATATTAGAACTTCCCGATCCTTTATATTCTCCGGTCAATATGAATTTATTTAATTCAGCTAACTGACGAGCTGCCGTTAAGGTCGTATCATATAAAGCTTCGTAAACATATTTATCTGCAATCGGGTCATTATTTATCTTTTTACGCAAATGCTTTCCAAAAGGTTCGGTTACAGGAAAGATAATTTTCCCTTTTGAAGAAAGAGCCGTATAGCCTTCGACATAATCAAAGAAACCATCTGGAAAAGCTCTCTCGCTAGTATCTAAACGGTCTGCATTCATTACTTTAATAAGAGGATCATTGGCAATATCTCCTTCTGTAATATAATTCATATAAACCCCTGTTGTATCGTTTTGATACTTTACGTCTAATCTAAACTTATTCTTTTCAATAGAACGGTTACTTATGGAATAGACATTACGCATCATTAACTTCCAATTCTTATAAGTAGGAGAAGAAGAAGTCCCTTTAATCAATTTTAAATATAGGTTTTGAGTTGTATTGTCCGAATTATCGGTGGAGAACTCCCCTACTTTATAAGTTTGTCCGTTGGAAGTTGTATATTCGTAGGCAACAGCCAAGACTTCATCGGATTGTAATTTACTTTGCAAGCTGATATAACCCAATTGACTATTCAAAGTATATTCATTAGTCGTTAATCTTCGAGCCTGCTCTATCTTTTCATAATCTTTTCCTAAAGTAAATACACTTCCTAAGGTTTGATTAACTAAATCTTTATCTCTTGCTCCGGTATATAAGGTATTCAAATCTTGATACAATGTATTTACCCTATTATAAGGCATTCCTTCTGATCCGGTTACAGTTACTTGAAGTGGGTTCTCAATATAATTATCATCTGAAATCCCTAGATCCGCGAAAGCAACTATATTACGAGCCTCATCATAATTACTACGTTTATTCGTAACCCAAACTTCTATCTTATTAATCGTAATTCCCGACTTAATATAAGGAAGAATGGTCAAGAAGTCATCATAATTTTCATAAAAATAAGGGTCTAAGAAGTAGTGCATATTCTCATCAAAAGCATCGACTTCTATTTCATAGGAAGTCGTTTGGGAATTTCCTTTTGCCGTTACTGTTCGTGCTTCTGATTCTTGTTGAGAAAAGATCGCACCTACCTTTAATTTTCCAAATTGCAACTCGGTTCTAATTCCAAATAAAGCAGCTCCTCCACGAATCAAGGAGTTACTTGTATTCATACTTACGTTACCGGCTTCCAATACTTTGATGATTTCATCTTCTTTACCGACATATCCCAATTTTAGTTTTTTATTGTCGAAATCGAAAGTAGATTCAGTATTATAATTAAGGTCAAAAGAAATTTTATCTCCGACAGAAGCCGTAATACTCGTTTGTATTTGTGTATCAAAGTCAAACGAATTTCTATTTCTTTGCCTTTCAGATAAAGTCGGATTACCATTTGTTGTTCTGGACATTCCGGCTTTTATCAAAGCATTCCCTTGTGCTTGTAAACGTACACCTCCGGGACCAAAAAGTTTCTCAGCCGGACCTAAATCAAAGTTAAAGTCAAACATAGATAAAGCATCTTGAGAGGCTGATCCTCCTGTTTCTGCTTGTATTTCTTCGGTTACTCTGTTTTTGAAATAGGAGTTCATACTCTTTTTGAAGGTATACTCTAAATACTCTTCGGGAGTCAGAGAAATAGGAGTACCAACTAGTTCGTCACCTACTTTGGTTTTAAGTTCATAGCGGTTAGTTGCCGGATTATATTCAAATTCGCCTTGCAATTCAACCGGAGTCCGCAAGTCAATCGGGTATTGATTCTCTAAGTCGCTGTACTTTTCGGGAGATACAGGCGCAACAGGGAATAAAAGAGTAGTATCAACCGGATTCGAACTCGTTGTATTATCTTGTTGAAGAAGTTCTATGGCTAATTCGGAAAGAGAAGAAGCAGTCAAATTCAAACTAACTTGCGAGTAGTTCGGACTAAAAGCAAACAGGCTTCCTAAGAAACATAGAAAGCTACTGAAAACAATGCTATTTTTCTTCCATCTCTTCATTTACAAGAGTTTCAATGCTTGTTTAATGATTTGTTCCACGGCAAGCAAAGGATTATCTTTGATCACTTTACCTATCGCTTTTTGAGAAGCCGCTTGATTAAAGCCTAACATCACCAAAGCCGAAACAGCTTCTTTAGCAATATCAGAAGAATCAAGAAGACTTATAGTACTTTGACTGTCATCGCCCAATTTTACTTTATCTTTCAGATCAATAATAATACGTTCGGCAGTTTTTCCTCCGATACCTTTCACTGTTTTCAAGGCAGATGAATTGCCGGAAGATATTATGACACTCAGTTCGCCAGGAGGAAGCGCCGACAAAACCATTCTAGCCGTATTTGCGCCTACTCCGGAGACAGAGATCAGCAATAAAAACAATTCCCGCTCTCTTTTATCTACGAAACCAAATAGTTGATGTGCATCTTCGCGGATTGCTTCATACACATATACCTTTGCTTTCTTCGCACCGTTTAAAGCAGAATAAGTATAAAGGGAGATATGGGCTTGATAACCCAATCCATTAATATCTATTACAACGAAAGCAGGGGTTAGTTCGGAGACTTCCCCGCTAATATAATCTAACATAGAGTTTATATTGATTAGCTAATACGTAGATTATAACGGCAAAATCACGAAAAGCGTATAAATCAAGAAAAAAAACTTTATTTATTTCAATATCTCGCTTAATTTCTTGATAAGTTGCTCGCCTCTCAAGTTTTTAGCCACGATTACACCATTGGGGTCTATTAAAAAGTTTTGAGGAATACTGAATACGCCATACAATGCAGCAACTTCATTGTCAAACTTCTTCAAATCAGAGACTTGCCTCCATTCCAATCCATCTTTTCGAATGGCATTTGTCCAAGAAGTTTTATTGTTATCTAAAGAAATGCCTAAGATGTCAAAGTTTTTGTCTTTGAATTCATTATAAGCCTTTACTACATGCGGATTTTCTTTCCGGCAAGGTCCACACCAACTAGCCCAAAAATCAACTAAAACGTATTTACCTCTATAATCAGATAAATGAATAATTTCTCCGTCGGGATCTTTTTGCGAAAAGTCAGGAGCTATTCCGCCAATCGGCGTTTTTTTCATATTTGTTAATTGAAGTTCTGTTTTCTTTCCTAATTGACTCGCTCTTAGTTCGGGAGCAAGCGAAAGAAAAAGGGAATCCATCAAATTTATGTTATAAGCAGGCAGGAGTTGCGCTACTATCTCCAAACTAATTGAGGAAGAAGGTTCTTCGCGAGCATAGCGAATCATCAAATCGCCCAATTCTTCCATGTAAATTTCATATTTTTGTTGAATACTACCTACGATAGATTCATCTTTCAATTCTTCTTCTGTCAATGCGCTTACTTCTTGCTCCAATAAAAATATTTTTTGTTGCGCCGGAGCTACTAATTGCATGAATTTCTCACTTTCCGCTTCAGTTACTTCTTGCGCAAAGGCACAGATTGAGAACATACAGAATAATCCAAGTGCTATCTTTTTAATCATTTTACGTCTAAATTTTATTTTATATATTTTTTAATTATTTGTTCCAAGTTTTCTAAGTTA
>DAIPZW010000131.1:0-5141 GCA_036781965.1 Bacteroidales bacterium | reverse complement strand
CTGTGCAAAGAAAAGAGATTATTTCTTATTAAAATTTGACCTATGTCAAAAAACACACATCTTTAGAAAAGTAAAAATTAAAAATGGATCTTCCCTGTAGCTACTTGTTTTCTCAATCTACTCAAATAAGCCTGGGTAATACCCAAGTAGGAAGCGATTAACTTCAATGGCACTTTCTGAATTATCTCCTTGCGATTCATTACGAGAGATATAAAGCGCGATTTGGCATCTCCTTTAATAACTGCTTGCTTCATTTCATAATAGTATAGTTGACATTGAAGCATACTAATCAGCCATTTAGAAAATTCATGATGGTCAGCTATCATTTTATCAAATTGTCTTTTGCTTAGTTTCAAGACTTTCGACTTACAGCATGCACCAACCTGAAAGAAAGCAGGTTTACGATAATAATAGGAATGCCAAGAAATCATCATCGTACCAGGAAGAGCAAACCCACGAGTTACTTCCTCGCCTGCATTGAAATAATACTCACGTAAAATTCCTTCTTTCACAAAATAAATATTAGCATCGACACTGCCATTTCTTACAAGGACATCATAAGTATTAAGATCCAGTTCTTCCATCGAATTGATGAGAATATCAAAAAGCTCATCAGACAACTGATAGGTGCTTTCCAATTTTAACAAGCCCTTAAATTCTTGCATAATGAAATCTATCTTTTATCATTAAGCACAAAAGTAAGAAAAATAAAATAAAATAAAAAAGGGAGACCGCCTCATTCACATGAAGCGACCTCCGACACGTTCTGCGTAATCAAGCTATATATCTAAATTATTTTTTATTGATAATCTTATCCAAAACAGTTTCTTTGCTTAATTTTTTCATGCAGAAGAACCAGTCTTTACATTCAATGTCATCTTTATGATCTTCCATTCGAGTTTTTGCCTCCTCACAAGTGCCTGGAGCTCCGATAATTAAGCTATCTCCCGGACGCCAATCGGCAGGAGTTGAATAACCAAACTCATCATTTACTTTTAATGCTAATAATGTGCGGTATAATTCATCGAAGTTCCGCCCTACGCTTAGAGGATAATACATAATTGCCCGAACAATTCCTTTCGGATCAATATAAAACACAGCTCTTACTGCTTTTGTATTGCTTTCTCCGGGTTGAATCATTCCGTATTTCTTAGCAACATTCATCGTAATATCATCAATCAACGGAAATTTGACTTCTACATTAGTATGTCCGTTAAATTCTATTTTCTCTTTTATGGTTCTTAACCAAGCAATATGACTTTGTATGGCATCTACCGATAGACCTACCAATTCACAATTAGCTTGTTTAAATTGATCATGCATACTTGCAAAAGTTATAAACTCAGATGTACAAACAGGAGTAAAATCCGCAGGGTGACTAAATAGAATAACCCACTTCCCTTTATAATCTTTTGGAAAATCAATCGGACCTTGTGTTGTTTGTGCCTTAAACTCGGGAGCTGGATCTCCAATTAGTGGGAGATGAGTGCATTGTTGTTCTTTGTTTTCTTCCATGATTTACTTATTTTTCTGTTAATTATTATGTTGTATTAGTTCTTACTTATAAAAATCAAAAAGTCGAGAGTTTGTTTTGGTTTATTTTCTTTTTAACATAAAAAAATATGTACTTTTGTGCCTCATGATAGAATGGATACTCAATAATTGGATAGAAATAGTAGGAGCGGCATTGGCATTTGTCTTTCTCCTACTCGAAATAGAAGGCAATTGGCTTATGTGGATTGTCAGTTTATTGAGTTCTGCCTTTTATGTTTATATATTTTACGATTCTTCTTTGTATGCTGTGATGGGAATGAATATCTATTACCTGCTCATGGCTGTCTATGGGCTTTATTGTTGGAAGTTTACTTCTAAAAAAGAAGACCACGTTCCTTTTCGTCATATTGAGAAACAACAATTAATCCCTTTATCAGTAATAAGTATAGGATTAATTTCTTTGTCTTATCTACTTCTAATTCATATTCCAGATTCTCCACTTCCGCTGCCCGAATCGGTTGTTTTTGCATTAAGTATTGCCGCGACTTGGATGGCAGCTAAGAAATATGTAGAATGTTGGTGGTTATGGATAATTGTAAATATCCTGTCTATCGGAGTATATTATTATCAACATTTATATGCGACTGCTGTTTTGTTTATAATCTATGCCCTATTCTCAATAGTCGGACTTCGAGAATGGACTAAAATGGCTAAAGAGACACAATGATACCACTTATTCGCAATTTTGAAACCCTAATTTTGGCAGACGGAGCCTTTCCTTCGCATCCTCTTCCTCTTTCTCTTTTTGACAAAGTCAAACGGATTGTTTGCTGCGATGGGGCTACCGCTAAATTACTTAGTTATGGCAAAAAACCTGACTATATAGTTGGGGATATGGATACTTTATCCAAAAAATTGCAACAAGAATACGCCGCCATCATTTATAAAAATCCAGATCAAGAAACCAACGATCTTACCAAAGCCGTGCATTTTTGTTTAGAAAGAGGCTGGCAAGGCATTACGATACTAGGCGCTTCCGGCAACCGCGAAGACCATTTATTAGGCAATCTTTCTTTGCTTTTGGAATATGCCCCTTTGACCGAAGTACAACTTCTGACTGATAGCGGAATTTTCACTCCTCAACTTCAATCTACTGAATATGAAAGTTATCCCGAACAACAAGTTTCCATCTTTAGCCTAACTCCTGACTCCGAAATTACTTCCATCGGTTTATGTTATCCCTTAGACAAAAGAAAATTCACTTCGTGGTGGCAAGGCACTCTCAATGAATCAGAAAGCAATTCATTCAGATTAGATCTTACTTCAGGAAAATTGTTGGTCTTTAGGGAATATTAAAATTTACAATAAAAACAGCCACCTCGTTATCTGAGATGGCTGTTTCTTTATTTAGTGTTTGTGAATTTTACTTCACTTCTTCGAAATCAACATCGGTTACATCATCATTGTTTGAAGTACCATCAGAAGATTGTGTATTATCCGGACCGGGTTGTTGAGCTCCTCCTTGATTTTGTGCATTGTAGATTTCTTGACTGGCTGCTTGGAAGGCATTGTTTACTTCTGCTATTCCGGCATCAATGCCTGCTAAGTCTTGTGCTTTGTGAGCTTCTTTCAATTTTGCCAAGGCTGCTTCGATATGAGCTTTCTTATCAGCAGGGATTTTATCGCCTACTTCTTGTAAACTCTTTTCGGTTTGGAAAATCAAACTGTCTGCCTGGTTGATTTTATCTACTTTTTCTTTGGCTTGAGCATCGGCTTCGGCATTAGCTGCTGCTTCATCTTTCATTCGTTTGATTTCTTCTTCGCTCAATCCGCTAGAAGCTTCAATACGAATGCTTTGCTCTTTATTAGTTGCTTTGTCTTTAGCGGATACATTCAAGATACCGTTGGCATCAATGTCGAAAGTTACTTCAATTTGTGGTTCTCCGCGACGAGCCGGCATTATACCGTCTAAGTGGAAGCGTCCAATTGTTTTATTGTCGTTTGCCATCGGACGTTCTCCCTGCAAGACATGAATTTCAACCGATGGTTGGTTGTCTGCAGCAGTAGAAAATACTTCCGATTTCTTAGTTGGAATGGTAGTATTGGCTTCTATCAATTTAGTCATTACTCCTCCGAAGGTTTCAATACCTAAAGAAAGTGGAGTCACATCCAATAATAATACATCTTTTACGTCTCCGGTTAAAACTGCTCCTTGAATAGCCGCACCGATAGCAACTACTTCGTCAGGGTTTACTCCTTTTGAAGGTGCTTTACCGAATACTTTTTCTACTTTTTCTTGGATAGCAGGAATACGAGTAGATCCACCTACTAAGATTACTTCATCAATATCAGAAGCCTTTAAGCCTGCATCTTTCATTGCTTTTTCGCAAGGAGCCACTGTAGCCTGAATCAATTTATCGGCAAGTTGTTCAAACTTAGCACGAGTCAATGTTTTCACTAAGTGCTTAGGAATACCGTTTACCGGCATAATATAAGGAAGATTAATCTCCGTTGAAGTAGAACTAGAGAGTTCTATCTTAGCTTTCTCGGCAGCATCTTTCAAACGTTGTAAAGCCATAGGATCTTGACGTAAATCGATGCCTTCTTCTTTTTGAAATTCATCAGCCATCCAGTCAATTATAACATGGTCAAAGTCATCTCCACCTAAGTGAGTATCTCCGTTGGTTGATTTTACTTCAAACACACCGTCTCCTAACTCCAAGATAGAAATATCAAAGGTACCTCCACCTAAGTCAAAGACAGCGATTTTCATATCTTTGTTGGCTTTGTCCAAACCATAAGCTAAAGCAGCAGCAGTAGGTTCATTAATGATACGAGCTACTTTCAATCCGGCAATCTCTCCGGCTTCTTTAGTCGCTTGACGTTGAGAATCATTAAAATAAGCAGGAACAGTGATCACTGCTTCGTTTACTTCTTGACCTAAATAGTCTTCGGCTGTTTTTTTCATCTTTTGAAGCGTAATAGCCGATATTTCTTGCGGAGTGTACATACGCCCATCTATATCTACACGAGGCGTATTGTTTTCTCCTTTTACTACTTTATAAGGTACACGCGCAATTTCTTTTGCTATTTGCTCGTAAGTTTCTCCCATAAAACGTTTAATTGAGAAAACAGTACGAGCAGGATTTGTGATTGCTTGGCGTTTGGCAGGATCTCCTACTTTACGTTCGCCATTATCTAAGAAAGCTACTACCGAGGGAGTAGTCATTTTGCCTTCGCTATTAGGAATCACAACCGGTTTGCTGCCTTCCATCACAGCCACACAGGAGTTGGTAGTTCCTAAGTCTATTCCAATAATTTTTGCCATAATTGTAATTTTTATTTTGTTATTTATTTAATTATTTTCTTTTTATTTCCCCTAACTTATCAAAAGTTATGCCAAAAAACCAAACTGACTATTTGTCATATTCTCGAAGATTTATCTAAAATATTAGATATTAGACCAAAGACAGAAGAAATAGATTCTAAGAGAAGTATGGATGTAATTTTTTCGTCCCTTATCTTTAGTCTTTTATCTACAGAATATAACAGACTAATAAATAGATTGTTCTTTCAAATGAGTTCTCTTTTTCTTTGTTCATTTTGTCTTGATACAAAACGAACCAAAAAATCAAGAACGAAAAACA
>DAIPZW010000130.1:0-5147 GCA_036781965.1 Bacteroidales bacterium | reverse complement strand
CTTCGGGGAATATTATAACCGATGGAAATATTTTTCAGACGGAGGTATCGCCCATCTTGCGAAGTCAGTGTTGAAGCTTGGTAGTTATAGTTGTTTATATTTGCATCGTTCGTATAAGGCGCATAGTAGGCATTTCTATTATCTTCGTTCCATGTACGTCCTATAGATGACGTTACAGTATTGGTGTAATTGGCTCTGAATGGGACTGTCCAGTTATCTATTCCACGGTACACAAACCGATTTGCAGCTCCTTGGAAAATAACATTGATATCAAATCCTTTATACGATGCCCCCAAATTGAACGAGTATGATATTTCGGGACTATCACTACCTAAGTGAATAAAATCGTTTTCATCTAAAATACCATCGCCATTTTCATCGACAAACATATTGTCTCCTACACGTAGATTCGCTGGCATTCCGATTTGATTATTATTGAAATATTTTGATGTATAAGCTGCTAGCTGTTCTTCATTTTGTATTTTTCCTCCATATCGTAATCCAAAGATAGATTTGAGTGGATATCCTTGTTGCTCTCTTACAAATCCGGATTTGATGACGGTAGTACCTCCATAATCAACAAGCTTATCCCGGGCAAAAGTAAGGGTTCCGCCGGCATGATAATTTACAGCTCCGATCTTACCTTTATAAGTCAGTTGCCCATCTAATCCCCATGTCTTAAATTTGCCTGCATTTGCTTTAGGCGCATTATCTCCTAAAGGAGCCGGGAACGTGATACTGACAAGCATATTGTCATTCTTTTTCATAAACGCATCTACTGATCCGCTTAATGAACCTCCGAGAAAACCAAAATCTAATCCGAGATTATAGTTTTTCACACGTTCCCAACTTCTCGAATTGGAAGCCAATATACCTGATGTTTTAATATAGGATAGCTTGTCTGAGCCAATATAAGGACCTGTTCCCGATTCTAGAGTATAGAGTTGAATCCCATCATAATTCGATATTCCGCTTTGATTTCCCATTTCAGCATATGACATACGAAGCTTCAGGTCGTGCAACCAATCTGCATCCTTAAGAAATGCTTCCTGCTGTATTCTCCAACCGAGTGATACCCCATAGAAAAGATCCCAGCGATTGTCTGAATTAAATTTGGAAGAACCATCGTAGCGTCCATTCAGTTCAAACAGGTAACGATTATCGTAGACATAATTAAATCGTCCGAAATAAGACATATTTGCATTCTGATACTTATCTTCATCGCCGCTTAATGTGATCTCTCCGGCTCCATTTATGATTTCCAAGCCGTCTTGTATGTCTTTCACTCTTGCACCAAAGTATTTATATTCCTTAAATTCGTATTGGGCTCCCAAAGTAAGACTCAAATCATGTTTCTCAGAGAATGTACGGTGAGCATTTAAGTAAGCCGAAGCAGAATAAAAGTCTGTTTGGGAACTGGTTTGTTTGTAAGATGAATTTTCTTGAGTAGGGCTTACTAAAACACTTTTATCTCCGACGTAATTATAAAAGGCTATAGAATTTTCGACAACATTACGGGATGCCTGGCTTGTGTTATATCCCAGATCGGCAGTGGCATTCAACCAAGCGTTTATTTTATATTTCAATGTTTCATTGATATTTATTCCCGATACAGATAGTTTGTTGTCGCCGCCATCTGTTATTTTTGCCACAGGAGACCCCCAGGTTCCCCATGCATATGGCTTTCCATTCATTGTTTGCAATGGAAGGCCTGGCATTGGCATGTTCGCAGATAATGCAGAGCCAATTAGAGACGGAGCTACCTGTTCCTGACGATTGTAAGAAATAGCTGACTCTAAAGTCAATTTGTCTGTAAGCATATAAGTATTGTTTGCCCGAAAATTATAGCGCTGATTGTTGTTATTTCCGAATTGCAGAGTAGAGCCATCGTACATATAGCTTAGTGATACTCTATATGTTGAACGATCGGAACCTCCCGATATGCTTAAATTTTGTTCCGTAGACCAGGTATCTCCGAATAAAGAATTCAACCAGTTACTATTATCATCGAAAACAAAATCGCTAACGTCGGTAAATGCTGCTGTTCCGAATGGGTTGGCGCTTATTGCCAGGTCGATATACGAGCCTTTATATTTTTTTGCCAACTGCGCATAAGTATACCATGTGTTCGATGTATTATTATCATTTTGCAAAGCCGTCATGACCCCATCGGCCCATTGGTCTATATTCATAGCTGTGGGCATAAGGCCAACTGTTTTTAATGTTGCTGTTGAGCTATATTCTACTTTTGTTTTACCTTTTGCCCCTTTCTTGGTCGTAATCAGTACGACCCCGCCGGCAGCCCGCGAACCATAAATTGCGGCTGAACCATCTTTCAGGAAGTTGATACTCTCAATGTCGTTAGAGTTAATCAGTCTGAGGTCATTCACAGAACCTGAAGCAATACCATCAATTATAATCAGTGGTTCGGTAGAATTCATGGAAGAGGCACCACGCAGATTCAAACCCCAGCTTTCGTCGCCCGGCGCACTTGAACTACGGGTTATCATTACCCCTGCTACTTGTCCCTGCAAGGCTTCCAGCGGACTCGAAAGCCCTCCTTTTTCTTCAAAAGCTTTAGAATCGACCACAGTAACGGCTCCGGATAAGGTTTCTTTTTTTGCTGTTCCGTAACCAACTACAATTACTTCGTCCAAGGTCTTAGCATCTTCGACTAAAGTAATATTAATTTCGGAGCGTTCCCCTACTGTTTCTGTTTTTGTAACATATCCGAGGTAACGGAACTCAAGGCGAGATTGTCTGCTAGGGACGTCTATAGTAAATTTACCATCGATATCCGTTGAAACCCCTTGCGTAGTTCCAATAATAACCACTGTAGCGCCGATAATAGGCTCTCCATCGTTATCTACAACGGTTCCGGTGATTTTGATTTTCTCTTGAAGAACGCCGGATATTCCGTTTCCTTCAGCATAAATATCTATCGCCATTATATTGACCAATAAGGACAATAAGACGAGTGCGACAGATCTTTTAAATAGTCTTTTCATGATGTTAGAATTAAAATTATTACGAATCAAAAGTAGGGTAAAATATACGATAGGATTGAGACGATTAATGCCAAATGTATGGTCATTTCGTCCCAATCAGGGAGAGATAAGTATGCTGTAAGACAAGAGTGTCTGCTAATGTGTATTGTCTGACCTGTACTGAGTCGGGGTCGAATCGAATTGCTCTTTGAAATATTTATTAAAGTACTTGACGGAATTGAATCCTACCATATCCGATATTTCGGAAATGTTATATGTAGTATCTTTTAATAATTGTGCTGCACGTTTCAAACGTATGGAACGTATAAAGTCATTAGGGGTCAGACCTGTGATTGATTGAAATTTCCGGTATAATTGAGTTCGGCTCATTGCCAGGTCTTCGCTTAATTGGTTGACCGAATATTCTGTATTGTCAATATTCTCTTCAACAAATTTTATTGCTTTCTTCACAAATTCTTCGTCTAATGAAGTTATGGTAATGCTACTTGGTGAGATTTCTATCGTTCTATTAAATGTTTCTTTTCTCTTTTCTTGTTGCTCAAAGAGCATGTCTATTCTGGCTAATAGCACTTCAAGATTGAACGGTTTGGATATATATGAATCTGCTCCGGCTTTGTAGCTACTGATACGGGTTTCATCAGAGACGCGCGCTGTTAAAAGAATAAATGGAATGTGTGATGTCTGTATGTTTATTTTTAGCCGGTTACACAATTCGAGCCCATCCAAAAGAGGCATCATTAAGTCGGAGATTATCAAGTCAGGAGATTCTTCGATTGCTATTTTTTCACCTTCTATACCGTTATTCGCTTTCAGAATATTGAATCTTCTGCTTAATTGTTCTTCCAGAAAATGCTGGAATTCAATATTATCTTCTACTATTAAAAGTGTTTTCCATTCCGCTTGTTTATCAAAAGAAATATTATTGAAAGAAAGAGACTGATTTTTATTATACTCGGCTATATCCTCTCCTAAATCTGTAGGGATAAATATCGTAAATGTCGAACCTTCGTTTTCCTTACTGTTCACTGCAATCTTCCCTCCATGCAACAAAACATATTCTTTTGCCATATGTAATCCAATCCCTGAGCCTGTACTCATGGGGTTGTTTTCATTTCCCTGATAAAAACGATCAAAAATGGAGTCCAAATCCTGATTATTGATACCACAGCCTGAATCGAATATTTCGAGAATAACGTATTCTTTGTCATTTTCGTCCACTCCGGTTTTAAGTGTGGTAGATATATACCCGCTATCCGGCGTAAATTTAAATGCATTAGCATAAATATTATTCAATATTTTCTGTATTTTGGCTCTGTCAAAGAAAATATACAATTCAAGGGACTCAGATTCTAAGATGAAGGTAATATTGCGAGCCTGGGCTGTTTCTTTGAATGAAGAATGAATATATTTTACAAACTCGACAAAATTGTCGAGGTCTAACTTCAGTTTTTCTCCTCCCATCTCGAGTTTACGAAAATCGAGGAGCTGATTGATAAGTCCAAGCATATCGTTGGCATTCCGGTATATTGCTTTTAATTTATCTTTTAAGGGGCTCTCTACTTGCTGTATAAGCGTGTTTAACGGAGTCATAATTAAAGTAAGCGGGGTACGGAATTCATGGCTGACATTCGTAAAGAAACGGAACTTCATCTGATCCAACTCCTCCTTCTGTTTGATACGCTTTTGTTCTTCAAGTATTTCTTGCTTCTTCATTTTTCTTTTAGTTAAGTACCTCAAAAGAAAAAACATCAGTATTAGAAATAGAATCACATAAAAGATGTAAGCATAAATAGTCATCCAGAGCGGTGGGGTGATAATAATTATCATTTCTGCCGGTATGTCTCCCCAGACTTTATCGTTGTTTGCGGTATAGACAACAAACTTATATTCTCCGGGCTGTAAACCTGTATATGTAGCGGTTCCTGTTCCCGAACTTTTTATCTCTCTCCATTCATTATCGTAGTTTTCGAGTTTATACCTATAATAAGTATGTGAGGGATTTACATAATTGAGTCCTGCAAATTCTAAAGAGATAAAGTTTTCTTTAGAATTCAGTTTAATTGTTGATGTATTACTGATTGGAGCTTCTAGTATAACATGCCCTTTGTATTCGGTATTGGGTTTGATTAATGTATTGAA
>DAIPZW010000129.1:0-5169 GCA_036781965.1 Bacteroidales bacterium | reverse complement strand
TGAATTGCGAGAAGAAGCCGCTCGAAATCTTTATCATAAATCTTTTTTTGAGCTATTGGACGAACAAAAAGAGGTGCTTCGACAAATTTATCCGGTTCGCATTGCCGAAAAAGAAACAGAAAACGGAAAGGAGCTTGCTTTATGAGACGTTTTGGAAAGTCATCGTCGCGAAAAGTTCCGGCAATCAACACAGCCGCCCTACCCGATCTTATCTTTACTATCTTATTCTTTTTTATGATGGTAACAAATATGAGAAGTGTTTCCGTACAAACTCAATTTGATATGCCTCAAGCGACAGAAATTCAAAGGCTTCAGAAAGATAATCCGGTTATTTATTTGATGATTGGCTATGCGCATTCGGACAATCCAAAGCAAGACAAAACTATGATACAGGTTCAGTTAAATTCCGAAATTATAAGTCCGGAAACCTTTTCCGATCAGCTGGACAAGGCATTAGAGAAAATTTCTTCAGAGGAAAGATCCAACACAATTATTACTTTACGGGCAGATAAAAATATCCCAATGGGATTTATCAACGACATCAAGAAAACAATCAAAGAGAAACAAATTTCAAGCATCCATTACGGTGCCGAAAAACAATGAAAAAACGTGAATTTTGGACGTTACATTGATATTTTTACTATATTTGTCGAAATTTATTATCATTTTAGACTTACATGAAACATCATCAACTAGACGAACTGGACGAAAAAATTTTAAAAATGATTATCGGAAATGCTCGTATTCCTTTTTTGGAGGTAGCGAGAGCCTGTAATGTTTCGGGAGCATCCATTCATCAAAGAATACAAAAACTTATTAACTTGGGAGTACTTAAAGGTTCTGAATTCATAGTAGATCATAGCAAAGTTGGATTTGAGACATCTGCTTATATGGGGCTTTATCTTCAAAATCCGAGCCAATTTACCGACGTAGTTGATGCACTTAAAGAAATTCCTGAGGTAGTTGAATGTTATTATACAACCGGTCAATATGATTTATTTATTAAAATTTTTGCAAAAAATAATCAGCACTTACTAGAAATCATTCATAGCAAGCTACAACCCTTGGGATTAGCTCGTTCAGAAACACTTATCTCTTTTAAAGAAGGTTTCCGCAGACAAGTGCCTATGAATTTTGATTTCTCAGATAAAGGATAAATTTCCGTTCAATTATTTGCGGAATAAAAAAAACTTACTATCTTTGCACGCTCGTTGTGGAGAAAACAACGTTTTAACAGATAAAAAAATACAAACAATAAAGATAAGAAAAGATGTCAAAGACCTGTCAAATCACTGGAAAGAAAGCATTAGTGGGTAATAACGTTTCACACTCTAATCGCAGGACTAAAAGAACGTTTGATGTCAATTTGTTCTCCAAAAAGTTTTTTTGGGTAGAAGAAGAACAATGGATTACCCTTAGAATTTCAGCTCATGGATTGCGTACGATTAACAAAATCGGATTAGATGCTGCGCTAAAACAAGCTGCAAAGAAAGGATATTTAAAAGAAATCAAAGTAGTATTATAAAAAGGAGACCTAGACCATGGCAAAGAAAGCAAAAGGAAACAGAGTTCAAGTCATAATGGAATGTACTGAACATAAAGAAAGCGGTATGCCGGGAACTTCTCGTTATATCACAACAAAGAATAGAAAAAACACAACAGCTAGATTGGAATTAAAGAAATACAATCCTGTTTTGAAACGTGTAACTCTTCATAAAGAAATTAAGTAAACCGTATAAACGATGGCAAAGAAAACAGTAGCGGGATATCGCGACAAATCAGAAGGACGCTCCTACACGAAAGTTATTAAGATGGTTAAATCACCTAAGACCGGAGCTTACATCTTTAAAGA
The DNA here is from genome assembly GCA_036781965.1 of Bacteroidales bacterium. Taxonomy (GTDB): domain Bacteria; phylum Bacteroidota; class Bacteroidia; order Bacteroidales; family Azobacteroidaceae; genus Azobacteroides. The sequence continues at coordinate 3,317 of DAIPZW010000129.1, read as the reverse complement.
AGAAATGGTTCCTAACGAAGGAGTAAAAGACTTTTTCGCTAAGAAATAAGAAAGAAGACACTTACTCTTGTCTTGCTTTGAAGTAAGATAAATTTTATATAAGACATTTGCGGGTTTTTCCCGCAATTTCTTTTTTAAACAAACCTAAAATATCAATTCTTTAATTTTCAGTTATTTTCATTATCTTTGCAGGGAATGTACTTTCAATGATTAATTGTTTCAAATAAGATAAATACAAAACATGGCATTTTTCAAATTTTTCTCTAAAGACAAAAAAGAAAACTTAGACAAAGGACTATCTAAAACTAAAGAAAGTGTTTTTTCTAAAATAACACGAGCCGTTGCCGGAAAATCTAAAGTCGATGAAGATGTATTAGACGACTTGGAAGAAGTATTGGTTACGTCGGACGTAGGAGTAGAAACAACTCTTAAAGTTATTGAAAGAATAGAAGAAAGAATAGCTAGAGATAAATATGTAAACACTAGCGAGTTGACAAATATCCTTCGTGAAGAAATAGCTTCTATGCTTGCCGATAATAATGTAGAAGAACTCGAAGATTTTGAAATACCCGACGGAAAGAGACCTTACGTCATTATGGTTGTAGGAGTAAACGGCGTAGGTAAAACAACCACCATAGGAAAATTAGCTTACCACTTTAAGAAAGCAGGAAAGAAAGTTTATTTAGGTGCAGCCGATACTTTCCGCGCTGCAGCCGTTGAACAATTAACTATTTGGAGCGAACGTGTAGGCGTAGAGATAGTAAAACAAAAAATGGGTTCTGACCCTGCATCTGTTGCCTTTGACACTTTATCTTCTGCCGTAGCTAATGATGCCGATGTAGTTATTATTGATACGGCAGGTCGATTACATAATAAAAAGAACTTAATGGACGAATTGACAAAAATCAAAAACGTCATGAAGAAAGTAGTTCCTGATGCTCCACATGAAATATTATTAGTATTAGATGGATCAACCGGACAAAATGCTTATAATCAAGCTCAAGAATTTTCAAAAGCGACCAATATAACTGCTTTAGCGATTACAAAATTAGACGGAACAGCCAAAGGCGGTGTAGTAATTGGCATTTCAGACCAATTACAAATACCTGTAAAGTATATCGGTATCGGAGAAGGCTTGGAAGATCTTCAAATATTCAGAAAGAGAGAGTTTGTGGATTCGCTTTTCGGAGATAATAACTAAGAATGTCTAAGAACAAAGTTGATATAATCACTTTAGGTTGCTCAAAGAACTTAGTTGATTCGGAGCAATTAATGAAGCTGTTTAGCATAAATGGCTATCAAGTAGCTCATGATCCGGAAAAACCAGAAGGAGATATTGTTGTAATTAATACCTGTGGATTTATTGGCGATGCGAAAGAAGAATCTATCAATATGATTCTTCAATTCGGACAAGCAAGAAAAACCAATAAAATAAAAAAACTATTTGTGATGGGTTGTTTATCCGAACGTTATCAAGACGAACTGGGAAAACTCATTCCTGAAGTGGATAAATTCTATGGCAAGTTCAATTGGAAAAACTTATTATCCGACCTAGATACTAAGAACCAATGCTTAAATCAAGGAGAACGTATTATAACTACGCCTTCTCATTATGCTTATATCAAGATTGCGGAAGGATGTAATAGGAATTGTTCTTATTGTAGTATTCCTATTATTACAGGAAAATATAAATCCCGCTCGATTGAAGACATCGAAAACGAAGTAAAGAGTTTGGTTGAGCAAGGAACTAAAGAGTTTCAACTGATTGCCCAAGATTTGACTTACTATGGTAAGGATTTATATAAAAAATACAATCTAGCTGAACTACTTAAACGGATTTCAGATATAAAAGGAGTAAAATGGATTCGTTTACATTATGCCTACCCTACTCATTTTCCTTTAGACATTTTACCGGTTATAAGAGAAAGAGAAAACATCTGTAAGTATTTAGATATTGCTTTGCAACACAGCAGTGATGCCATGTTGAAAAAGATGCTTAGAAATACTACAAAAGAAGAAACAATTCATCTTTTAAATACAATCAGGCAAGAAGTACCCGGCATTTACCTTAGAACAACGATGATGGTAGGTCATCCCGGCGAAACAGAAAAAGAATTTAATGATTTAGTGCAATTTATTCAAGAAATGAAGTTTGAACGTTTAGGAACTTTTACTTATTCCGATGAAGAAGGCACCTATTCCAATCTGCATTACAAGGATAATATTACTCAAAAAGTAAAAAACGAACGACAAGAACAATTGATGTCTGTCCAAGAAAGTATTGTTGTAGAATTAAATAAACAAAAAATTGGACAAACCCTGAAAGTAATTATAGACAGGGAAGAGTCTGATTTTTATATTGGCCGTTCGGAATATGATTCTCCGGAAGTAGATCCGGAGATCTTGATAGATAAAAAAGAAGCCTTAATCATAGGTCATTTTTATTCTGTAAAGATCTTAGATTTCCAATCACATGATTTAATAGGAACAATTAATAAATAATCTGATACCATGAATACGACAGAGTTAACATCAGCATTAGCAAAAAAGCTAAAACTCAACAAGGGTGAAGCAATACGCCGGATGGAAGACGCCGTAGATGTTATCACTCAAGAATTGCAAAATGGAAAAACGATTGCAATTACTAACTTTGGCTCGTTAGAAGTAACAAAAAGAAACGAAAGAGTTGGAGTTCATCCCTCTTCCGGAAAAAAAATTCTAATTCCGCCCAAATTAGTACTTAAGTTCAAAGCTGGAAATTCATTAAAAGAATCTATTAAATCATTACGGCCATGAAAGAGAATAAAATAAACCTACAAGAATTGGCCGCTCTTCTTGCTGAGAAGTCCAATATTACAAAAAAAGACGCGGAAGCATTCTTAAAAGAATATTTTTCTTTGATTGAAGAATCTTTAATTGAAGACAAATCCGTTAAAATTAAGAACTTAGGAACATTCAAGTTGGCTGTTGTCAATGAAAGAAAAAGCGTAAACGTAAATACAGGCGAAGATTTTATAATCCCCGCTCATTATAAAATAAACTTCAATGCCGACACTCAATTAGCTCAGCAAATCAATGAGCCTTTTGCTCTTTTTGAAGCGACAGAAATAGAGAATGATTTATTAGAAGAAGAAACTCCTGCGGCAACTCCAACTATTCAAGAGGAGGAGATAATACCTAAACCGGAAGTTATTCAGGAAGAAGTAGAAAAAGAAATAGTTATCATCGAAGAAGAAATAATCGTTCCTAAAAAAGAGAAAATTGAAGAAGTTATTATTGAGGATAAGACAGAGAAAACTATAGAGGAGATAGAAGAA
>DAIPZW010000128.1:0-5192 GCA_036781965.1 Bacteroidales bacterium | reverse complement strand
GCCCCAAATAAACTTTTCATTTATTCGGGGCTGATTAAATATTAAATGCTATTCTTATTTCAATTTTTGAAAGAAATCGTTTCCTTTATCATCGACTAAGATGAAAGCTGGAAAGTCTTCTACTTCGATTTTCCAGATAGCTTCCATGCCTAATTCGGGATAAGCTAAACATTCTAGGCTTTTAATGTTTTGTTCGGCTAAGATAGCTGCCGGGCCTCCGATTGAACCTAAATAGAAACCGCCGTGTTTTTGACAAGCATCTGTTACTTGCTGACTTCTATTCCCTTTTGCCAACATAACCATACTTCCTCCATGCGATTGAAATAGATCAACATAAGAATCCATACGACCTGCTGTGGTAGGTCCCATAGATCCGCAAGCCATTCCTTTAGGAGTTTTGGCAGGACCTGCATAATAAATAGGATGATCTTTGACGTATTGAGGTAAATCTTGCCCGCTATCTAACAATTCCTTTAGTTTAGCGTGAGCTATATCCCTTCCAACAATGATTGGGCCGTTCAAAGATAAACGTGTAGATACAGGATATTTGGTCAATTCCGCTAAAATTTCTTTCATCGGACGATTTAAATCTATTTTAACCACATCTCCTTCTCCGGCTTTGCGATATTCTTCCGGAATTAAACGTCCCGGATGATCTTCCATCTTTTCAATCCAAACGCCATTCTTATTTATTTTTGCTTTTATATTTCTATCGGCAGAACAAGAAACAGCCAATCCGACAGGACAAGAAGCTCCATGACGAGGCAAACGGATGATTCGAATATCATGCGCTAAATATTTTCCTCCAAATTGGGCACCTAGACCGATTTCTTGAGATGCTTTAAGCATTTCTTCTTCTAATTCAACATCACGAAAGGCACGTCCGTGTTCATTCCCTGTTGTTGGAAGTTCGTCATAGTATTTTGTTGAAGCTAACTTGACTGTTTTCATACAAACATCTGCCGAAGTTCCCCCGATAACAAATGCAATGTGATAAGGAGGGCATGCTGCCGTACCTAAAGACTTCATCTTTTCAACCATAAATTTTTTAAGCGAAACAGGATTCAATAAAGCTTTTGTTTCCATAAACAAATAAGATTTATTAGCCGATCCGCCTCCCTTAGCGATACAAAGAAATTTATATTCATCGCCATCTACTGCCTGAATATCGATTTGCGCAGGAAGATTAGTACCTGTATTCTTTTCTGTGTACATATCTAAAGGTGCATTTTGAGAATATCTCAAATTTTCTTCAGTATATGTCTTATAAACACCCTTAGCCAAAGCTTCTTCATCTCCTCCGCCTGTCCAAACTTGTTGTCCTTTTTTAGCGATAATCGTAGCAGTTCCCGTATCTTGACAGAAAGGAAGAATCCCTTTTGCCGAGATTTCCGCATTACGAAGCAAAGTTAGTGCTACGAACTTATCGTTTTCACTAGCTTCCGGGTCAGAAAGAATTTTAGCCACTTGTTGTTGATGTGCAGGACGTAAGAAAAAAGCAGAATCATGGAAGCAAGCGTTGGATAGCTTTGTTAAAGCTTCGGGTTCAACCTTTAGCATTTCTTTTCCTTCAAAGGTAGTTGTCGATACTCCTTCTTCAGTGAGCAAATAATACTCTGTGTTGTCTTTTCCTAAGGGAAATTGTTCTTGATAAAAAAATGGAGGTGTTGCCATGTTTATTACTCTTTTAATTTCAATTTATTTATTGTCAATGATATTTAATAGAATAGTTATTCTTAATGTCTAGTCGTTACATGATGGCTTTCATTTCCGCAATTACACGGTCGCCTAATTTGCTTTTCTTCTCGATATGATCCAACAAAGCCGCTACAAAGGTATTTTTTTCAAATTTACCTCTTACTTGCTCAAAGTCAAGCAACTGTTCATCGGTTGTACCATCTACGCCAAAGCCGGTTTGCGCACTTAGAGAAAATTCTTTTTTAGCATCTTCATAAATAACTTTATCCAAACCGATTACCGCTTTGCGCCAATCCTCTACAATAGTAATGATGTCTTGAGGAGTGATTGTTTCCAAATCTAAATTATAATAAGATTGTATTTTGTCCCAAGCCCAAGTCCATTCATAAGAATAATAGTTCTTATGTGCTTCTTCAACAAAGTCATTTATTTCTTGAAGTCGGGTAACTTTCCCCGATTCTATTCCGTCTAATAATTCATTCACGGCTTGTTGAGGCATTAATACTCCCCCAATATCTCGCCATCTACCTAATCCTATTTCAGAATCCGGTTTAAGTCGCTCGCGCATTACTTCAACAGAAGAAGTATGATTTTCAATTCGGGAAATAATAGAATTGCCTAAGAATTTTTTTATAGCCGTATCGTAATATTGTATTCCTTTTGTTACAGATGAGTTTTTAATAATACAACTTTGATAGGTATAAGTTTCCGAAGTCTTGCCACATTGCTCTTGTAGTCCGGTTAATATATTTATCCCATTGAACATTTTCTGTATGGTATAAGGACTTAGCAAGTTAAAATTGATTTGATCCAACTTACGAGGGTCTTTTCTTTTATCTCGTCTGGGAAATTTTTGTGCATCTCGTATGGTTCCAACACTTTTTAGGTTTACACCCGGAGCTAATATGGTTTTATCTTTACTTTCAATCAGATAAGAAAAAGGCATATCCGATGTATCAGAATTTCTATAATGCCTACCCATAATTAAAGAGAATGCACCTATCCTTGCAGGCCAAAGAATATAAGAATCGGAGGTTGTTTTACCGCCTCGTTCTATGATTCCTTGATGAATCGGTCCGAGTTTATACATGTGATTGCTTTGGTTTGATCCGGATCCTGCATTCATAAAAGAAAACATACCGGCTATCAATAAAGTAGATTTATGATGTGTAACAGTATAAGGGCCGGCAAAGACAGCACATGCTTCGCCGTTCTCACCATGGCAGTTACTAAAAAATAAAGAATCGCTTGCAGAGTAAGAATGACTAAGCACACAAGCTTGTCCGACAAAGCAACGTGCAAGCATAGCCCCGTCATCTACAGTTGAGCCCGAGCAAATAATAAAATCTTCGGCTATAACGCCATAACCAATATGAACAGGATCATACTCATTACTATTTACACTTCCATTTTCTAAGCGACAAGCTCCTTCTATTCGAGCATAATCTCCAATACGAACATTACGAATAAGACCAATGTTACTAATTACGACTTTTTCTCCGATACTTCCTCTATCAGAAGCATACTTCTCGGAATAAAAATCAATCATGCCATTGATTTTCTTGATCAATTCGGGGCGATGACGATACAAAGCCAAAATATAAGCGACATGCGCCGAAAGTTTATCGTTAATCTTTACTTCCCGTCCGCCTGTTTCACTTAAAACAGCAGCCTCAACACCATTTCCAAAGGTTGAATGTCCGTCTACAACTATTCTGTCTGCATTTTCAATAAAAGTGTTATTGCCTATATCATAGTTAGCTATATAATTTTGAATATTTTCAATCAACACATTGTCTCCAATGGTACAATCATGCAAAACAACATTACGGATACGAGCGTGTTTTTTCAGTCCACCCTCTAATTCAAAAATTCCGTCTAATACACCTAAGCGAACTAAGCCTGAAAAGGAAACATTATGCAAGCGTTCTGTAGAAAATCCTGTTCTTACTTCTACATTATTCCAATCTTCTGCAAGACATCCTTGTATCTTTAAGGAAGTTATTTCTTCTGTTGTCAGTTTTCTGTATTCCATACTATTATTCTGCCAAATCTTCGTAGTTTTGATATAAGAAGTCGTTGTAAGGAAAGCGTTGAACATGAATTTCTTTCACTCTTTCATACAACAAAGCTTTCAATTCATCTAAATTCTCTTTCGTATGCGCCGAAATAAAGACACAATTCTGATTTAGTTTACTCATCCATGTCTTTTTCAACTCTTCCAACGAAAGATTTTCCTGAGTAATTGGGGTTAAGTCATCATCTTCTTTTTCTACATAAGAATAAGCATCTATTTTATTAAAGACAACGATACTCGGTTTCTCTTCTTTATTTATTTCTCCTAAAGTTTGATTAACCACTTCCAATTGTTCTTCAAAAGCAGCATGAGAAATATCAACCACATGCACTAACAAATCGGCTTCCCTTACTTCATCTAAGGTAGATTTGAAAGATTCTATCAGCTCTGTCGGTAATTTACGAATAAATCCTACCGTATCCGAAAGTAAGAAAGCTAAGTTTTCAATTGTCACCTTGCGAACTGTTGTATCCAGCGTAGCAAACAATTTATTTTCCGCGAAGACTTCCGACTTACTAAGCAAATTCATCATCGTAGATTTACCCACATTGGTATATCCGACTAGTGCTACGCGCACCATCTTACCACGATTTTTGCGTTGACTTGCTTTTTGTTTGTCAATCTCCTTCAGATCGGTTTTTAGCTTTGATATTTTATTCAAGATAATACGGCGGTCAGTTTCCAATTGAGTTTCTCCCGGCCCACGCATACGGAATCCTCCTGCACCTCCCCCACTTTGTCTTTCCAAGTGAGTCCAAAGTCTTTTCAATCGAGGCAACATATAATTATATTGTGCCAATTCTACTTGAGCTTTAGCATGTGCCGTCTGAGCTCGACCCGCAAAAATATCTAATATCAAGCTAGTTCTATCTAAAATCTTGACTTTTAGTTCAGCTTCTATATTGCGTAATTGTTTAGGAGAGAGTTCATCATCAAAGATGACCATACTTATTTCATTATCCTCATCATGAACATATTCTTTGATTTCCTTTAATTTACCGGAACCAACAAAAGTAACAGCATGTGCTTGATCTAGGCGTTGTGTAAAGCGTTTTTCAACACTTATCCCAGCCGTATCTGCCAAGAACTCCAATTCATCAAGATATTCATTCAAACGGTTTTCATTTTGCGAGGGAGTTATCAAGCCTACTAATACTGCTTTTTCCGTTTGAGTTTCGGTAATTATAAAGTCTTTCATTCAAGAAAATAAACAAGTTTCAATTTTAACTTACAAAGGTAAATAAAATCAGTGAATAGTTATCAATTAGCAGAAAATAATCATCTATTATCAATTTTACAAAACAATCATAGTTAAAAACATTATATTTCCATTTTTTATATTATTTTTGCTCCGTTTAATTAACTAAGTAACTAAGCAAAATTAAGCAGCATAATGTTTGAACTTAATAGCGACACC